>CALPIW020000219.1 GCA_943323725.2 Polynucleobacter meluiroseus
CCGGCGTGAAGCTCTCGAAACTCTTCGGTCCGGAGCACGGCATCGACGGCGTGGCCAAGGCCGACGTCAAGGTGGGCCACGCGAAGGACACACGCACCGGCCTGCCGGTCTACTCCCTTTACGGCGCGACGCGTAAGCCGACCCCGGAGATGCTGTCCGGCCTCGACGCGATCATCATCGATTTCCAGGATATCGGCGCGCGTTCGTATACCTACGTCAGCTGCATGCGCCTCGTCATCGAGGCCTGCTTCTCCCTGCCGCGCCCGGTGCGCGTCATCGTGCTCGACCGACCCAATCCGCTCGGCGGCGAGAAGGTCGACGGCCCGTTCCTCGATCGCAAGTGGCGCAGCTACGTCGGCTCCTACGAGACCCCTTACGTCCACGGCCTCACCATCGGTGAGCTCGCCCGCTGGGCGGTCGCCACGCCGGGCGTCCTCGAGATCGACGAAGCCACGCGTCGTCGCGGACAGCTGGAAGTCGTGACCATGCGCGGCTGGCGTCGCTCCATGACGTGGAACCTCACCGGCCTGAACTGGACGGCGACCTCGCCGATGATCGACAGCCCGCAGGCCGCGCTCGGTTACGCCATGACCGGCCTCGGTTGCATGGATTCCGGTTTCAGCCACAGCGCCGGCGCCGGCCGTAACTTCCGCTTCCTCACCTATCCGCGCC
Source organism: Polynucleobacter meluiroseus (assembly GCA_943323725.2). Taxonomy (GTDB): domain Bacteria; phylum Verrucomicrobiota; class Verrucomicrobiia; order Opitutales; family UBA953; genus UBA953. Next base: position 673 of record CALPIW020000219.1, read on the forward strand.
GCAAGGCCGCCGAACTTACCGCCGCCTTGGGCGCGTCCGTTCCCGGCCTCACGCTGCAGCCGCAGCAGCTCGCGGACGGCACGCAGGGCGTCTACCTCGCCGTCACGGATTACGCCGTGTTCCGCCCCACCGCGATCTCGCTGCATCTCTTCCGTCAGGCCTGCGTCTGGGCGCCGAACCCGTTCGCCGGGCTCACCGGCGGCAAGCGCGACCTCTTCATCAAGCACCTCGGCAGCGAGGCGTTCTTCGAAGAACTGCGCACGCAGGGCGCGCGCATCGACCTCGCCCGCTGGATGCGCCGCTGGGATGGCGACGCGGCGGCCTTCCGGGCGCGCACCGCTCCGTTCCGTCTCTACGCCTGATCAGTAGGAGCGGCCTTCGCGCTTCTCCCAGTAGTTGATGTACGCCTGGTTGAGCACGCCGAGACCGCCCGGGGTCGGGTAGTCGCCGGTGAAATACCAGTCGCCGCGGCTCGTCGGGCAGGCCTTGTGCAGCGACGCGATCTTCTGGAAGACCAGCACCAGCTCGCCCTTCCAGCCGCTCTTCGCGGGGTAGACGAGCTCGGCCGCCTTGGCGGCGATCTCTTCTTCGGTGAAGGCGTCATAGATGCGCTTCACGTGGTTGCGCATCTCCTTGGTCGGCTTCTTCGCCTGCGCGAGGCAGTCTTCGTAGACTTCGCGGAGGAGGTCGGCCATGCCGCGTTCCTTGCAGAGCGCGACGGCCGCCTGGAAGGCGAGGAACTTGCCCATCTCGGACATATCGATGCCGTAGCAGTCCGGGTAGCGGATCTGCGGGGCGGTCGAGGCGATGACGATGCGCTTCGGGTTCGGGCGGGCGAGGATGCGGAGGATCGACTGGCGGAGCGTGGTGCCGCGGACGATCGAGTCGTCGACGCAGACGAGCGTGTCGCCTTCGCGCACGGTGCCGTAGGAGATGTCGTAGACGTGCGAGGCCATCTGCATGCGGTTCTTCTCCTGCGAGATGAACGTGCGCAGCTTGACGTCCTTGTGCGCGACCTTCTCGCCGCGCGGCCAGCCGCCGAGGACGAGCTTCTCGATCATGGCCTCGTCGAGCTTACCGGCGCGCTGCGCGGCGATCAGCTTGTCGCTGACCTGCGCGCGGCGGCGTTTGCGGAGTTCTTCCATCAGGCCGTACCAGGCGATCTCGGCCGTGTTGGGGATGTAGGAGAAGACCGCGTTGTCGTGGTCGTCGCGGATCTGGGCCAGGACGTCGTCGGCGAGGGCGGCGCCCAGGGCCTTGCGTTCGGCGTAGATCTCAGGGTCGTTGCCGCGGGAGAAGTAGATCCGCTCGAACGAGCAGTGACGGATCTCGCCGGGAGCGTGGAAGGGTTCGACCGAATGACGGCCGTCCGCCTTCATGATCAGCGCGTGGCCGGCCGGGAGTTCGTGGACGTCTTCCTGGCTGACGCCGACGATGGTCATCAGGGCGACGCGCTCGGAGGCGACGGCGATGAGGTCCTCGGTGCGGGCATACCAGCAGGGGCGGATGCCGTTGGGGTCGCGGATGACGAAGCTGTCGCCGTTGCCGACGAGGCCGGCGATGGCGTAGCCGCCGTCCCAGTTCTTGGCGGCGCGGCGCAGGACGTTGCCGATGTCCATGTGCTTGGAGATCTCCGCCTGCACGGCGGCGCCTTCCAGGCCCTGGTCCTTGAACGCCTTGAAGAGGCGGTCGTGTTCTTCGTCGAGCCAGAAGCCGATCTCCTCGAGGATGGACTGCGTGTCGGTCGAGTAGATGACGTGCGCGCCGCGCTGCGTGAGCGAGGCGTTGAGCTCGGCGGTGTTCGTGAGGTTGAAGTTACCGGCGACGAGCAGGTTGCGGGTCGGCCAGATGGACTTGCGCGCGTAGGGGTGGCAGGAGACCGAGTCGAAGTTGCCGGAGGTGCCGTAACGCAGGTGGCCGAGCAGGAGCTCGCCGCCGAAGTCGAAGTGACGCTTCACCGTCTCGGGGAACTCCGGGACGATGACCGCCTCGCGCATCTTGTCGGAGTAGGCCTTGATCTGGCGGGTGAAGATCTGGGTCAGGCCCTGGGCGCCGATCTCGCGGTCGCGGAAAAGGAAGGCTTCGCCGTTCTCGGAGCCGATCTTGACGCAGCCGATGCCGGCGCCGTCCTGGCCGCGGTTATGCTGCTTCTCCATCAGGAGGAAGAGCTGGTTGAAGCCGTGCAGCGGCGTGCCGTACTTCTCCTGATACCACTTCAGGTCCTTGGTCAGCCGGACAAGGGCAATGCCGCATTCGTGCCTTAAAGAGTCGCTCATCGCAGGCCTCGGAGTTTGCCCGCCCGGCGCGCGTCCTGTCCAGCGCTTACTATTAAGAGCGCAACAACCGGTCGAGCCGGGCGAGGCTCTCGCCGATCAGGCCCGCCATGTCGGTGTGCTGCCGGAAGGCCGGGTCCCGGTGGTATTCGGCCAGGCCGTCGGCGAGTTCCTTGGCTTTTTCGGGCGAGGTCAGGGGATTGGACCGCATGGCGGCCAGCAGGTCCTTGACCCGGTCGGGCGCGGCGAGGTGGCGGCGGTGGATCAGCGACTGCTCCTCGCGGCGGTACTGGGCGGCGGAGGCGGCGTTGATGTGCTTGGCGCAGAGCTGGGCGAACGGCCGGTTCTCCTTGAACGAGCCGGGGAGGTAGAACCGGAGGCGACCGTCGTAGCTCTGCTGGTCGAAGTCCATGGCGCGCACGCGGATGGCGGTGGCGTCGAAGTCCGGCGTGATGGCGATGACGAAGTTATAGGCGCGCATGTCGCCGAGCAGGCGCACCAGGCAGCGCTCCTCGAACTTGATGAGCTCCTTGGCGAGGCGCACCGGGTGGTGGCCGTCGGCGGCCAGCCATTTCTCGGCGAAGATGTCGCCCGGGATGCCGGTGACGTGCTCTTCGACCAGCGTCTCGCCCCA
>CALPIW020000220.1 GCA_943323725.2 Polynucleobacter meluiroseus
GAATCGGCAGACCCTTCCACCGGGGTGTTGAAAGTCCGTGGCCCGGCCCAGAAGGCTAATACTGCCTTCGATCACCATACCGGGGTCGTCATCGAGAACCTGCTCTCACTCCTCGATGAACCCGGCGAGTGGTTCCTGAGCCGTTCCGGCCAACTGACCTACCAGCCGCGTCCTGGCGAAACCATCGCCGCCGTCCGCGGAACCACCCCGGTCGCGGAGAAGCTGCTCACCTTCACCGGCAAGCCCACGGACAAGGTCCGCCACCTCGTCTTCCGCGGACTCGCCTTCCGCCACGCCAAAGGCGTGCCCTCCCTCGCGCTCGCCGTTCCCAATCAGGCCGCCGTGCGCACCGTGGACGGCGTGGTCACGCTGGAGCACGCGACGCAGGTCGTCTTCGCGGGCTGCGAACTCTCTCACGTCGGCAGTTACGGCTTCTCCCTCGGACGCGGCACCCGTGAGGTGACGATCGAGAAATGCCTGATCACCGACGTCGGCGCGGGCGGCGTGAAGGTCGGCACCCTCAACGACGAAGCCAAGCCGGAGAATCATGCGAGCCATCACCGGATTCATAATAATATCATCCGCGACGGCGGCCTGATCTTCCCGTGCGCCGTCGGCGTCTGGGTCGGCAGCTCTTCCGACAATCAGGTCACGCACAATGAGATCTCGGACTTCTTCTACTCGGCCGTCTCGGTCGGCTGGCGCTGGGGCTATGCGCGCAGCAACGCCAAGCGCAACCGCATCGAATGGAATCACCTCCACCACCTGGGCAAAGGCCTGCTCAGCGACATGGGCGGCGTGTATACGCTGGGACCGTCCGAAGGCACCTCGGTCAGCCACAACCTCATCCATGACGTGACCTGCTTCACTTACGGCGGCTGGGGCCTGTACACGGACGAAGGCAGCACCGGCATCACGATGGAGGGCAACGTCACCTACGACACCACCGACGGCGGCTTCCACCAGCACTACGGCAAGGACAACGTCATCCGGAACAACGTCTTCGCTTTCTCCGAGGAATACCAGGTCAAACGTAGCCGTGCCGAGGAACACCTCTCCTTCACGTTCGAAAAGAACATCATCGTCTTCGACCGCGGCGCACTGCTCGGCAGCAACTGGACCGGCACGACCGCGAACTTCCTCAACAAGAATAACCTCTTCTGGGACTACTCGGCCCGGCCGGTGACGTTCACTGACCAGAAACTCTCCCTGGCCGACTGGCAGAAGCGCGGCCAAGACCTCGGCTCCGCCGTCGCCGATCCGCTCTTCGTCGACCCAGCCAAGCGTGACTTCCGCCTGCTGCCCGGCTCACCGGCCTTGGCGATGGGCATCAAGTCCATCGACGTCACCGCGATGGGCGTGCTACGCGACGACCCCGCCTGGCGCAAACTAGCTGACACCTTCGAACGCGGCGTACCGGCCGTACGCCCGCCCCGCCCGGAAGCGCCGGCCCTTAATGTCCGCCAGACCTTCGAAGGACGTATCATCGACCCGCAGCGCCCCTTCCCGCATGCCAGCCCGACGATGTCCGTCCTTCACTCCGCACCGGGCAAGCCGCGCGTGAGCCTCGGAGACGCCTTGCGAATGAGCCAGGCCAAGGTGGCCGAAGGTAAGCAGTCCCTGCTCTTCCAGGATGCGCCCGGCCTGCCTAGGGCTTACTATCCGATGCTGTCCTTCAACCCGCATCATCAGACCGGCAAATCGACCGTGAGCTTCGCCCTCTACCTCGAGCCCAAGGCGATCTTCATCCATGAGTGGCGCACCAAAGGTAATCCGTATCGCACCGGCCCGGTCATCCACGTGCAGAACGGCCGTCTCACCGGCGTGAAGGGCCTCGACGTCGCCCTACCCGCGCAGAAGTGGATCCGCTTCGAACTCTCAGCCGTCATCGGCGAAGCCGTCACGGGGCGCTGGAACCTGAAGGTCACGCCGGAAGGCGAACCGACCCAGGAATTCAAAGGCCTCCCCTGCCGTCACCCGGACATGAAGACCCTCGATTGGGTCGGCTTCATCAGCAACGCGAACGAGAAGACCGAGTTCTACCTCGACGACCTCGCGATCCTGACGGACGACCCCGCCCACTGATCACTTGGCGGGCTTCGGGTTCTCCTTGAAGAAGCGGACGATCAGCTCGGTGGAGCCTTTGGCGTATTCGTGGCCCCCGTCATGGATGGCGGTCACCAGCGGCGCGCCCTTGGACGACGCATAGATCGTCGCCTCGAGGACACCTTCCTTGGCCCACGGCTGCCCTTCTTCGGCGCAACCATTGAACCGACGGACGGCGGCGAAGGTCGCCTGCTGCCAGGCGAACTTGACCAAGGGGTCTTTCTTACCCGCGACATGGATCACCGGCAGCGACGTCGTGGGCTTGCCGTCCCCGCGGAGGCTACCGGCGACCGAGCCGATGGCGGCGAGGACGTCCGGACGGGCCTGCCAGAGCAGGTAGCTGAAAGCCGCGCCGTTGGAATGGCCCATCGAGTAGATGCGGCGTTCATCCACCGCATGCTTCTTTTTAAGGTCGGCCAGCATCACGTCGAATAGGCGCATATCGCGGCCACCCTCGCTCGTGACGGACGTCTGCCAACCTGGCATGCGCCCTTCCTTGTCGACGAGCGGCGAGACGGTCGGGAGCCCCTGCGGGAAGACCAGGATCGAGGTCTTGTCGATGTCGGCGTAACCCCAGCGGCTGGCGGAGTGCGTGGAACGGCCGCCATGGCCGTGCCAGCAGAAGACCAAGGCCAGCGGGCCCGTCACCCCGCTCGGCACGCGCACGAGGGCCGTGCGCTTCACGCCGTCGATCTCCCAGGACTGTTCGACGCAGCCCTCGGGGGCCTTGGCCGCGAGGAGTTCGCGGATCTTGCCTTGGGCCGACAGCGAAGCGGCGGCCAGGACGGTGAGGAGGATCAGCAGGAAGCGGCGCATAAATAAGAAGGGCTCCCCGATATAACACCGGAGAGCCCTCGGAAGTTTCCTCGCAGGGAGCTTACTCGCGACGACCCGCGAAGAGGCGGATGACGTAGAAGAGCAGCGTCACGAAGGACGAGAACAGGACGAAGGCCGCGGCGACGTGCTGGTCGGTCTCCATGGTGTTCTTCACCTCGTTGGTCTGGTAGAGGATCACGGTGGCCATCAGGACGATCATCGCGATGGAGAACCAGGCGCCGAGCGACCAGCCGGCGAAGAGCGAGACGACGATGATGCCGAGGGCGCAGATGCTGCCGATGACGATGGCGACCTTGAGGAACGAGAAGTCCAGGTTGGTCATGAAGACCACGGCCGTCAGGGCGACGACGAGCGCGCCGGTAGCCAGGCAGGCCGGGATGAGGATCTCGCCGGGGTTACCCTTGGTGACGATGGCGGTGTAGTAGATCAGCGGGACGAAGATCAGGGCCTGCAGGAGGACGTAGAGGCCCAGGCCGGCATATTGCGCGAGGCGGGAGGCACGGCTGAAGGCCAGGGACTGGGCGGCCGTGGTGCCAAGCCAGAAGAGGACCATGACGCCGAGGATACCCCAAGAGCCGATGCCGGCGATGGCGCTCATGAAGGAATGGGCGATACCGCTGACGAAGAAGGCGTAC
>CALPIW020000221.1 GCA_943323725.2 Polynucleobacter meluiroseus
TCGCCGAAGAGCTTGCCGACGACGCGCATGCCTTCCATCAGCGGGCCTTCGATGACGAGGAGCGGGCGGCCCAGCTTGACGCGGGCCTCCTCGGTGTCGACGACGACGTGGTCGTCGATGCCCTTGACCAAGGCGTGCGAAAGGCGGGCGTCGACGTCGAGCTTGCGCCATTCGTTCTTCTTCGAGTTGTCGACTTCGGTCTTGGCGCCGGCGAAGCGCGCGGCGGCTTCGGTCAGGCGTTCGGTGGCGTCGGGGCGACGGCAGAGGACGAGGTCCTCGACGAGCTCGCGGAGCTCCGGGTCGATCTCGGTGTAGACCTCGAGCATGCCCGCGTTGACGATGGCCATATCCAGGCCGGCCTTGATGGCGTGGTAAAGGAAGACCGAGTGGATGGCCTCGCGGACCTTGTTGTTACCCTGGAAGGAGAACGAGACGTTGGACAGGCCGCCCGAGGTGCGCGCGCCGGGGCAGAGGCGTTTGATCTCCGTCACGGCCTCGATGAAATCGAGCGCGTAGCGGTTGTGCTCCGCCATGCCCGTGCCGACCGTCAGGATATTGGCGTCGAAGATGATGTCCTGCGGGTCGACGCCGGCTTCCTCGGTCAGGATGCCGTAGGCGCGGACGCAGATGCGGACCTTGTCGGCGAGCGTCGCGGCCTGCCCCTTCTCGTCGAAGGCCATGACGATCATCGCCGCGCCGTAGCGTCGGCAGAGGCGGGCGCGACGGACGAATTCCGCGTGGCCTTCCTTGAGGGAGATCGAGTTCACGATGGCCTTGCCCTGCACGCAGCGCAGGCCGGCCTCGACGATGTCGAAGTTCGACGAATCGATCATGAACGGGACCTTGGTGATGTCCGGCTCGGTCGCCGCCATGTTCAGGTACTTCGTCATCGCCGCGACCCCGTCGAGGAGGCCCGCGTCGAAGTTGATGTCGATGACCGTGGCGCCGGCTTCGATCTGCTGCTTCGCCACGCCGAGGGCGGCGCGGTAGTCGTTCTTCTCGATGTGGCCCTTGAAGATCTTCGAGCCGGCCACGTTGGTGCGTTCGCCGACGTTCACGAAGGTGCCGGGGCCGCCGACGATGTTGAGGGCCTCGAGGCCGGCGAGCTTGAGCGCGGGGCGGACTTCGCCGGGCACGCGGGTCGGGTATTTCTCGGTGCGGCGGCGGATGGCGGCGATGTGGCCGGGCGTGGTGCCGCAGCAGCCACCGAGGATGTTGACCAGGCCGTCGCGGGCGAACGTCTCGAGGATGGCCGCGGTGTCTTCGGGGCCTTCAGGGAAGCCCGTCGGCGAAAGCGGATTAGGCAGGCCGGCGTTCGGATAGCAGGAGACGTAGATGTCGGCCTTCTTCGCGAGTTCGGCGATGTGCGGGCGCATCTGTTCGCCGCCGAGGGCGCAGTTCATGCCGATGCTGATCGGCTGGGCGTGGCGGACGGAGTTCCAGAAGGCTTCGGTCGTCTGGCCCGTGAGCGTGCGGCCGGACTGGTCGGTGATCGTGCCGGAGATCATCAGCGGCAGGCGGAAGCCGCGGGCCTCGAAGGCCTCGTCGATGGCGAAGACGGCGGCCTTGAGGACGAGCGTGTCGAAGACCGTCTCGCAGAGGATGAGGTCGGCGCCGGCGTCGATGAGCGCGTCGACCTGCTCGCGGTAGGCGTCGCGTACCTGGGCGAACGTCACGTCGCGCTTGGACGAGTCGTTGACGTCGCGGGACATCGACAGCGTCTTGTTCGTCGGGCCGATAGCGCCGGCGACGAAAGCGTCCTTGCCCGGGTTGGCGGCCTTGAAGGCGTCGACCGCTTGGCGGGCTACCTTGACCGCTTCGGTGTTCAGCTCGCGGACGAGGTGCGTCATCGCGTAGTCTTCCATCGCGATGGACGTGCCGTTGAAGGTGTTGGTCTCGAGGATGTCGGCGCCGGCGTCGAGGTAGGCGCGATGGATGTCGCGGACGACGGTCGGCTTCGTGATGACGAGCAGGTCGTTATTGCCCTTCAGCTGGCCGGGGTGGTCCTTGAAGCGGTCGCCGCGGTAGTCCTGCTCCTGCAGCTTCAGCTGCTGGATCATGGTGCCCATCGCGCCGTCGAGGTAGACGATGCGTTGGCGCAGGAGGGCCTCAAGGCGCTCGCCGGCCGGGTTCAAAGGGAGTCTCTGGCGGGACATCGCCCCTAACGTGCGGGTTGCCGCCCAAGGGTCAAGGCGGGGGGCGGACCTATTGTGTCATCCCGGGCATATCCGGCTTCTTGCAGCGGAGGAGGTCCTGGCTGCGGTAGAGGACGATGCGCTTACCTTCGAATTTCTCGTCGTTCCAGAGCAGGGGGCGGAGTTCGCAGCTGAACACGGGGTTTAGGAAGGAAACCTCCGCCTCGACCGCGGGGTCGCCGCCCTGCCAGTAGAGGATGCCGTTGGGCAGGGAATGCTTGGCGCCCTTGCAGAGGAGCTGGCGGGTGTTGTGGACGAACGTGCGGAGGTCCGCCACGGCGCGGCCGGTGACGAAGTCGTGCTCGTGGTTCATCGTCTCGGCGCGGGCGTTCTTGACGTCGACGTTCTTGAGGCCGAGGCGCGTGGCGATGTCCTGGACGACCGTGATCTTCTTGCCGACCGAGTCGACGAGGGTGAAGCGGGCCTTCGGGTAGAGGACGGCGAGGATGAGCCCGGGGAAGCCGCCGCCGGTGCCGACGTCCATGACGCGGCAGCCGTCCATGAGCTTGAGGAACTTCACCGCCGCGACGCACGGGGCGTAGTGGTGGCGTTCGAGGTTCTCGATGTCCTTACGCGAGACCAGGTTGATCTTCTCGTTCCATTCGCGGTGGAGCGCGGCCATGGCGGTCAGCTGCTCCCATTGGGCGGGCGTGACTTCCGGGAAGAGGGCGACGAGGGACTGCATGCGAGGCCGCCAGCGTGTCCCGAGGTCGGCCTGAGGCAAGGACGCCTTTGGCCGGCGCACTTTGCTGTTTCCTTCGGGCGGGACTTGGCCAAACCTTGCCGTCCTATGTTCCACCACATCGTCTTCTTCTACCTGAAAAAAGACCTCACCGCCGCCCAGCGCGCGGAATTCGAGACCAAGCTCCGCGGCCTGCTCGCCATCAAGAGCATCCACAGCGGCTACGTCGGCGTCCCGAGCAAGCACGCCGTCCGCCCGATCATCGACACCTCCTACGATTTCGCCGAGTTCTTCGTCTTCAAGAACCACGCCGACCATGACGCCTATCAGATCGACCCGATCCACCAGGCCTTCATCGCCGACTGCAAGGCCTACTGGGATTCCGTCAAGATCTACGATTTCGAATAAGCCGTCAGGTTCATCGACGAAGAGAAGGCCGTCCGAATGGGCGGCCTTTTTTGTGCCTGCGTGGAGGTAAGGACAGCACCACGTGCTGTCCTAAGTGCAAAAGTGCAAACGAGAGGAATGAATAGAGGACTGCGTTGAGGACTGAAAGGAGGGCTGAATGGAAATGGCAGGCAGATACAGACATTCTCAGGTGGCAGGTGGTGGCCCCGGGTGGCAGGGGGCGGGAGGGTTGGGATGCGATGACATCGCATCCGCCTGTCTCGAGGTAGGGGCAGCA
>CALPIW020000222.1 GCA_943323725.2 Polynucleobacter meluiroseus
CGCGCTCACCGTTCCCAGATTTCAAACGCATAACCCAAACCCTGATACTCACCCTTCTTCGACGACACGAGTTGGGTGAAGAGCTTCTGCCAATCGGCGGGAAAGAAACGGTCGCCTTCGAAATCACGGTCGATGCGGGTGATGAGCAGGCGTTCGCACAAAGGCGTCCCCTCCGCGTAGATCCGCTCGCCGCCGGTGATCCAGACCGGACCCGGCCACGCGGACATGCGGTCGGCGATGACGATGGCCTCGGCCAGGGAAGCGGCGCGCTCGGCCCCGGGGAACGACTTGGCGGGGTCGCGGGAGACCACCACCGTACCCCTTCCCGGCAGGGCCTTGCCCAGCTCGGCGTAGCAGGCCGGACCCTCGATCATGACGCCGCCGGCCGTCTGGTCCATGAACCAGGCCAAGTCTTCGGGGATATGCCAAGGAAGCTTCCCGTCCCGCCCGATGACCCCGTTCCGGGCCACGGCGACGATGCACTGGAGGGGCTTGGGCACGGACCAAGGGATGTGAACAACCCCCGCAAAAGCAAGCGCCGGACGGACTTGGACGGGTTGACACCCGCCGAAAGCCTCGGGTAAGTTGCCCGGATGATTACCTGGCTCCAGAACGCCACCGGCAAGCACCACCGTCTGATCTTCGGCTTCCTGCTGGTGGTCATCGTGGTCTCCTTCGTCTTCTACGGGTTCGCCGGACGCGGCGCCCTGACCGGCGGCCCCGCCTACATGTACCAGGGCGTCAACCTCAACGACCCCGCCGTCCGCAAGCGTTTCAACGACGCCCTCTTCTTCGGCCAGATGACCGGCCAGCGGATGGACCCTAACGGCCTCGTCCAGCGCGTCGCCGAACTCGCCCTCGCCGACGGCCTCGCCATCCCCGCCCCTTCCGCCGTCGAGATCCGCCGCATCGCGCGCGAGATGACCACCGCCGCCGACAGCAAGAGCAACGACGGCCTCAACCAGTTCCTCGAGTTAGCCGCCAAGCAGCTGGACGCCTCCGACCTCGACGTCCGCGCGCGCTTCGAAACCTACATCAAGGATACCTGGCGCATCCAGAAGGCCCTCGGCGCCCTCGCCGGCTCCGGTCACGCGACCGCCAGCCAGATCAAGCGCATCCTCGACCGTGAACGCACCAAGTGGACCGTCGACGTCGCCACCTTCTCCGCCGCCGGCTTCAAGCCCGACGTCAAGGTCGACGAAGCCAAGGTGAAGGAAGCCTTCAACACCAACATCGAGGACTACCGCCTGCCTGCGCGCGTGGCCGTGACCGCGGTGACCATCGCTTCGACCGTCGCCGACACCGCGCCGGTGAGCGACGACGAGATCATCAACATGGGCTATAACCAGGCCGAGAAGTTCAAGTTCGAGACCGGCAAGGTCAAGGAGCAGGCCCTCGCCAAGCGCGCCGAGCTGGAGAAGCTCGTCCGCGCCGAACGCGCCATCACCAACCTCGCCGGCCAGATCTCCGACGAACTCGCCGAGAAGTTCCCGGTCGATACCGCCAAGGCCGACAGCAAGGAACTCGCCGCCTGGATCAAGGCCAAGGACGCCAAGATCACGACCATCGCCGCCTTCGATGTCACCGCCGCCCCGTCCGTCGCGCAGGTCCCCGCCGAAGCCCTCCGCGTCGCCGGCGAACTCACCGAAAAGGAATGGCGCACCGAAGTCTACCGCTCCGAAGCCGGCGCGACCTTCATCCTGCTCAACCAGCGCACGCCCGACCGCCTGCCGACCTTCGACGAAGCCAAGACCAAGGCCGTCGAGGCCTGGAAGAAGTCGCAGTTCAACCGACTCCTCGCCGAAGAAGCCAACAAGCTCGCCAAGGGCATCAAGGACGACATCGCCGCCGGCAAGACCTTCACCGACAGCGCCAAGGCCCGTAAGCTCGCCCTTGCCTCCCCCGAGGCCTTCTCCGTCTACGCCGTACCCGAAGCCCTCAACGGCGCCAACGAGAACACCGGCCTCCTGATCGAAGCCGCCGGCGTGGGCAAGGTGACCTCCCCGATCCGCACCGCCAACGGCGACTACGTCTTCATCCGCCCGGCCAAGGCCGACCTCCCCAAGGACGGCACGACCGCCGAAGAGAGCCGCCTGTTCGCCCAACGCATCTCGCAGCGTAACGCCTACTTCACCGGCATCGGCCTCGTCCAGGACATCGTCCCCCCGCCCGCCGAAGCCAAGTAAGGCCTACCTCGAGGCTAACGAAAGGACAGGCTCACCCCCTGTCCTTTTTTGTGCCCTGAACAGATCGGGCCCGCCCCTCCCTTCTTGCCCTATACCGCCGACCCCCTTACGCCTTCCCTTCCGGCCCGCCTGCCCTCAGGCCCTCCTCTGGTCCTCCGGCCCTCCAGCCCTCCCTCCCTCTATTTCGCCCATGTCCCAGGTCCGCGTCCGCTTTGCCCCCAGCCCCACCGGCTTCTTCCATATCGGAAGCGCCCGCACGGCCCTGTTCAACTGGCTCTACGCCCGTCACACGGGCGGCAAGTTCATCCTCCGCATCGAGGACACGGACAAGGAGCGCAACTCCGACGCCTTCCTGAAGGTGATCTTCGACTCGATGCGCTGGCTCGGCATGGATTGGGACGAAGGCCCCGAGGCCGGCGGCGACTACGGTCCCTACTTCCAGTCGCAGCGCACGGAACTCTACAAGGCCAAGCTCCAGGAGCTCGCCGCCAAGGGCCGCGCCTACGAGAAGGACGGCGCCTGGTGGCTCCGGCTCGAAGGCGCACGCACCGCCGCCTACGACGACCACCTGAAGAAGGATTACGAGAAGGTCGACGCCGCGCCGATGGTGCTGCACGACATGGTCCGCGGTCAGGTCGCCCGCGTCGAAGACCGCGACTTCGTGATCTTCCGCTCCAACGGCGAACCGGTCTTCCACTTCGTCAACGTCGTCGACGACATCGAGATGAAGATCACCCACGTGATCCGCGGCGAGGACCACCTCTCCAACACCTCGAAGCACCTCGAGCTCTTCAAGGCCTTCGGCGTCGAACCGCCGAAGTACGCCCACATCCCGCTCATCCTCAAGACCGACGGCCCGGGCAAGATGTCCAAGCGCGACAAGGGCGCCCTCATCGAGGAATACCAGCAGCGGCGCTACCTGCCCTCCGCCGTCCGCAACTACCTCTGCCTGCTCGGCTGGACGCCCGCCGACGGCAAGGAAGTGCTGCCGATCGAAGAGATCATCAGGCAGTTCGAGATCTCCGCGGTGCACCAGTCCAACGCCCGCTTCGACGAGCGTAAGATGTCGCACGTCAACGCGCAGACGCTCCGCAACCTGCCCGCCGCCGAATTCGCCGCGCTCGCCCGCCCGATCCTGCTCGAGACCAAGGTCATCGACGCTGCGGTCTCCGACGCCCGCCTCGCCGAGGTCCTCGGCATCGTGCAGGAGAAGGTGATCTCGCTCGAACACCTGCCGGAGTTCATGGGCTTCTTCTTCACCGCCGACTTCAAGAAGGACGAAGGCGCGATGGCCAACCTCACCAAGAAGGGCGGCGACCCGGTCGCCCGTATCCGCGAACTCCTGCCCACCCTCGAAGCCGCCGC
>CALPIW020000223.1 GCA_943323725.2 Polynucleobacter meluiroseus
CCACTCAGACCTCAACGCTGTCCTCTATCCAGTACTCTACGCTTCAGCGCACCAAAGCCTCATGCTTCGCGCGGAACTCGTCGCTCCAGGCGGAGGGCTGATGCGAGATGCCATCCATACGACAAATCGTGCGTGAGGCCTTGGCATAAAGGATGGCGTGATCCGGGCTCCGGAACTCGACATCCACCGTCAGGCCGGCGGCGCGGACTTTGCGAACGCTGAGAATCAGCTTCACGTCGCACTCTGGGCGGATGGCAACGAGGTAGTGTAAGTCGATATCGCGGACCACCACGTAGACATCGGGCGCCACAGCGGGGTCAATCGTGTCTTTGCCCATCAAGGCGATGAACATCACCTTCTGCGCGCGTTCCATCATGAGCACGTAGTGCGAGTGATGGAGAATCCCGAGCCCGTCGGTCTGGTCGAACCAGGTCCGGATGGTCACGTGGAAAGTCTTATCAGGCTGGAGTCCGTCGGCGGGCATGGGTGAGAGGGATGGGGCTAATATCGGCCGGGGCAAGCGAACCCTTTATTTCGTCCGCAGGGTCGCGGCGAGGCGGTCCAGTTCGGCCCAGGTCTCGACGGCAGGCTTGAGGCCGAGGTCGCGGCGGGCGGCGGAGACGTCGTACCAATGATCCTTGGCGAGTTCGACGGCGACGAAGCGGGTCATGGGCGGTTCGCCCTTCAGGCGGAAGAGCGTCCAGACGCCTTCGAGCAGCGCGCCGAGCCAGTAGGCCGCGCGTTGGCTGATCCGGCGCGTGACGGGCTTTTCACCGGCGCCGACGAGCAGTCGGTTGATGAATTCCCAGAGCTTCACGGGTTCGCCTTGCGAGAGGAAGTAGGCCTTGCCGTTGGCGCGTCCGGCGAGGAGCGCGTCCAGCGCGCCGAGGTGCGCGTCGGCCGCGGTGTCGACGTGCGTTACGTCGACTTGGTTCTGGCCGTCGCCGACGATGCGGAGCTTCCCAGTGCGGGCGCGGGCGAGGATCCGCGGGAAGATATGCGGGTCGCCCGGGCCCCAGATCAGGTGGGGGCGGAGCGCGCAGACCTTGAACTGGTCCGAGGCGGCCTTGAGCGCGACTTCCTCGGCGATGGCCTTGGTCTCGGCGTAGGCGCAGAGCCAGTTGTCGCCGTAAGGTAGGGACTCGTCGGCGCCGCGGAAGGCCTCGCCGTTGAAGACGACGCTCGGGGTGCTGGTATGCACCAGGGCGCGGACGCCGTGGGCTTTGCAGGCGTCGACGACGTGCGAAGTGCCGTCGATATTGATGCGCAGGTAATCTTCCCAGGCGCCCCAGACGCCGGCCTTGGCGGCCACGTGGAAGACGTAGTCGCAGCCTTTCACGGCGGCGTCGACCGTCGCGCGGTCACCGATGTCGCCGCGGACGAATTCGATCTGGCTCGCGAGTTCGCCGGTCAGCGGCGTGCGGCCGAGGATGCGGACCTGGTAACCGCGGGCGAGGCAACGGCGGACCACGGCCTGGCCGAGGAAGCCAGCGCCGCCGGTGACGAGGACGAGGGGTGGGTTATTCATCGGGCGAGGCGGGCGGTCCATTCCTTGGCGAGCTGCAGGCGGTGGATCTTGGCGTTGTGACGGACGTCGACCGGCAGGGCGCGCTGGAAGACGATGTGTCGCACGCGGGCGGCCTGCGGGTTGACGCGGGCGAGGTCGCGCAGTTCGGCGATGAAGCGGGCGCGGGCGGCGTCGTCCGCCGGGAAAGCGCCGGTGCACGGTTCGACCACCAGCGCAGGAGTCTGTCGCGGCGCTTCGCCGAGGCCGATCAGCGCGCAGCGGAAGACCTGCGGGTGTTGGCGGAATGCCGGCTCAAGGGATTCCGTGGGCAGGTCGCCTTCGGGTGTGCGCAACTTTTCCACGCGTCTCCCGAAGAAGAACAGTCGTCCCACGGCATCAAGCGAACCGAGGTCGCCCATCCGATGCCAGATACGGTCGCCGTCGGCAATCTTCGCGAGGCGCGTGGCCTCGGGCAGGCCGTCGTATTCGCGGGTCACGCTCGGACCGGTCGCGATGATCTCGCCGATCTCGCCGACGGCGCAAGGGGTCGCGTCGGCCAGGGTGGCGATGGCGCCGTCCGTCTCGCTGATCACGCGGATCTCGACTCCGCTGACGGGCTGGCCGACGCAGGTGCCGTGCCCGCGGAGGGCGCGCTGGCGGGCTTCGCCCAGTAGCTCGTCGGCCGTGATGGTCGTGACCGGCAGGCACTCCGTCGCGCCGTAGGGCGTGTGGGTCTCGCAGTGCGGCGCGATGATGCGGAGCTTGGCGAGCAGTTCGCCCGAGACCGGGGCGCCGGCGATGAGCAAGCGGCGCAGGTCGGGCAGCTTCAGTCCGCGCGCCTCGCAATGATCGGCGATCTTACCCCAGATGGCGGGCGACCCGAAGGAGCAGGTGACCTTTTCCGCGCGGAGCGCCGTCACGAGCGGGGCGGGATCAGCGGCGAGCGGCTTGGATGGGTCGAGCAGTGGCGTGACGGTCGTCGTGCCGAGGGCCGGATTGAAGAGCGCGAAGAGCGGCAGCATCGCCATGTCGGTCTCTCCCGGGAGGATGCCGTAGGTGGCGCGGACCAGTTCGATCTGCGCGTCAAACATCCCGTGCGTGTAGCAGACGCCCTTCGGGGCGCCGGTGGAGCCAGACGTGAACAGGATCGCCGCAAGCGTGTCGGGGGTCGCCTCGGCCAGCGGACGAGGCGTCGTCGAGACAGTGGCGAGGGCTCGGCGCCAGGCCGAGCTGCCGACGGTCACGCGGGTGCGGAGCGTGCCGAAGGCCGCGAAGGGCAGGCGGCTGAGCAGGGTAGCCGCGCGGACGCCGACGAGCGCCGTCGGGCGGGAGCGACGGACGCAGTCCAGGAAGGCGGACCAACCCATGCCAGGGTCGATCGCTACCGGGACGGCGCCGAGTTTCAGCAGGGCGAACATCCCGACGATAAGGTCGTGGCCGGGTCGGACCGCTAGGAGCGCCCGCGTGCCTGCCGCAATGCCGGCCTGGGAGAGGTGCGCAGCGGCGGCGTCGCTCTCTTGGTCGAGCTGGCGGAAGGTGCGCGCTTCATGGCTGACCTCTCCCGTCGGGCTGACGGAGACAGGCGATTTCGTGGCCACTCCGTCCGGGTGCTCGGTAGCCGCGATCCGGAGATGGCGGGCGACATTGCTTCCAGGGACGTTCATGGCCTGCAAACGAAGAAGCCCCGAAACCGGGGCTTCTGCAAGGGCTAGTTGCCGGCTTAGTAGTCGGTCAGGGTCACCGCGCCCCAGAAGAGCGTGATGCGGTCGCCGGAAGTGGCGCGGCGGCCGGAGAACTCGCTCATGTTGGCGCCGACGGTGGCCTTATCAGAAGGAGCGTAGGAACCGGATTCGACGGTCACGAGACCGAGGAAGTTGTGGGAGGGTTCCAGCGAGACGTTCTTTCCGTGGTAAGGGGTGTCGTACGTCGTGCATCCGACCATGGCGGCGGAAGCGATCAAGGTAGCAAGGGCGAGCTGCTTCATAATGGGGTGAGTTCGGATGATTGGCAGGGGGTAGGGGCCTGACAAGTCAGA
>CALPIW020000224.1 GCA_943323725.2 Polynucleobacter meluiroseus
GGCGGCGAACGCCGCGACGTACTCGGTTGCCTGTTCCCTTCTTCCGTACTGCCGGGACGCGCCCCTGAAGGTCACGTACTGCTCTGCTGCTTCATCGGCGGCGATCGCCGACCGGAACTTGCGCGCCTGCCGGACGAAGCGCTCCGTCGCTTGGTCGACGCCGAACTCGCCACGACGCTCGGCATCAAGAAAGCGCCGGCCCGCGAATGGATCCAGCGCTGGGAACGCGCCATCCCTCAATACGACGCCGGCCAGCCTCGGCGCGAAGCCGCGTTGGCCCAGGCCGAAGCCGCCCATCCCGGGCTGCATTTCCATGGCGCCTTCCGCGGCGGCATCTCGCTGATGCACACGCTCCGCGGCGGCGACGCGCTCGGCCGCAGCCTGGCGCAGGCTTAGGCCGAAGTGGCTTCCGAGGACGGATCCGGCAGGCCGCGGACGATCCAGATCGCGGGCAGCATCAGGAGCGCACCGCCGAGGTAGACCCAGAAGTGGGAGCCGAAGTGGAAATACAGCAACGCCGCGGTCACCGGGCCGATCACGCGGGCGAGCGAACCGGCGGACCGCAGGATGCCGAGGTTACGTCCCTGCTCCGAGGCGTCGGAATAAAGAGAAACGAGCGCCGATACGCTGGGCAGGATCAGGCCGGTCGCGAAGGAGATCAGGCCGAGACCGAGGTAGAAGGAAGTCTTCGCACCGGAGCCCTCTGCCGCGAGCGTGGGCGGAATCAACGCGACCCAGACGAAGGCGACCGCCGCGATGAGCATGCCGAGCATCACGACCTTGCGCTGCCCCAGCCGCTTCACGAGCTGGCGGGCGAGACCCTGCGCGAAGATCATGCAGGCGCCATTGAACAGGAAGAGCCAGGCGTTGTCGCGGGGGCTGTAGGCGAACAACGCCAGCGTCAGGAAGACGATGGTGTTCTCCATGCCGGTGAAGGCCACCTGGTAAACGAGATTGGCGAACGAGGTGCGACGGACGGCGGAGGAGCGGACCGTGGCGAGGTCGAAGACCGAAGGTCGCTTGGCGTCCGCGGCAGCCCGCCGTTCCGGCGCGAGCGTCTCCGGGAAGAACTTCACGACCAGGAGGAAATTCAGCAAGGCCATCGAGGCGGCGATGGCCGCCGGTACGGAGAACGGATTGAGGCCAAAAGAGCCGACAACCGGCCCGTGCGCGAACTGTACCGAGGAGGCCAGGCCGCCGATGACCGGACCGAAGACGAAGCCGAGGCCGATGGCGATGCCGACGACGGCCATGCCCTTCGTGCGCTCCTTCTCATCGGTGATGTCCGCCGCGGCGGCGCTGGCTACGGCGATATTGCCAGCCATCATGCCCGAGACGAGACGCGTGACGACCACGACCCAGAACTGGGCGGCGAAAATCCAGAGGAGATAGGAGAGCGCGTTGCCGGCCAAGGTGATGGTCAGGATACGGCGACGCCCTAGGCGGTCGGAGAGCGCTCCCCAGATCGGCGAGAACACGAATTGCAGCAAGGAGTAGAGCGTGCTGAGGAGTCCGCCGAAGAGCACCGTCTTCTTGAAGACCGTGTCGCCACCCATCCACTCCGCGGCCGAATTCAGGGAACCGATCAAGGTGCCGGCCGCGCCTTCCGTCCGGATATAGTGGTCCAGGAGGTGGGGGAACAGCGGGATGATGATGCTGAAGCCCACGATGTCCATGAACACCGTCAGGAAGATGAGTCCGAGGATGCGGCGCTGGGGGAGGACGGCGGGGGCGGACATGCGCCTCACGATGGGGCCTCCCCCTCCCCGTGCAAACAAAACAGCGGCTTGCGGCGGGGGCGGCGAACGAGGAAGATACGGGTATGCGCTTCTTCGCCGCCCTCGCCTTGGTCCTCGTCGGCACCGCCGCCGGCGATGCCGCCACCGACCCGAAGCTGCTGCTCATCGAGCAGAAGCTCGGCGGCTTCGAAGACCGTGACTACGCCGTCGCCGTGGAGAAGACCCTCGGGGAATTCGAAGGCCGCACCGGCCTGAGCCTCCGCCCCGGCGAACTCAAGCGCTGCGGCCTCAAACTTTCCTCCGAAGGCGGCGCCGGCCTGGCCACGCCCAAGCCGCTGGTCCGCGCGATCACGGCCGCCCTGCTTCGCCGCGGTTTCGCGCAAGGCGCGATCACCCTGTGCGACGCCAAGCCGGACAATCTCCGCCAGGCCGGCTTCCTGCCCTCGCTCTCTTCTCAGCCTGACGCCTTCGAAGGTTTTCCGGTCCTCGCCTGGGAGACCCTCGCCCCGGGCTGGGCGGCCGACAGCAGCCTGCGCTATGAGAACCAAGTGCTGCCTCGCCCGGGAACTCCGAACGTGCCTTGGGGCGACGCACGCGTGAGCGTACTCCCGAAGACCCTGGTCGATGAGGTCGATTTCTGGATCAACCTGCCGGTGCTCAGCGACAGCCGCTCGCTCGGCGTGCACGGCGCGATGGCCGCGGCTTCGATCGGCAACATGGCCAACGCCGAACGCTTCCTCGATAATCCCTTCAACGCCTCCAAGGCCGCCGTGGAAGTCTGCGCCATCCCGAAGCTGTCCAAGCGCAACGTGCTGACGATGCTCTCGCTGGAGCGCTACCAGGTGCTCGGCGGTCCGGGCTTCGACGCCAGCTGGTGCCGCTCGGAGAAGACGCTGCTCGGCAGCGCCAACCCGGTGATCATCGACTTCATCGGCCTCCAGAAGATTAACTCGGCTCGCGCCGCCAGCGGTATCGCGACGATCCATCCGGAGCCGCCGATCTTCGCCGCCGCCAACGCCGGCGAGATCCGCCTGGGCACCTGCCGCCCGGCCGACATCACGCTGGTCCGTCTCCCCGCCCCTTAAGCCGCCAACCGGCGCAGGTTATCCGCGCCGGCGCGGAAAGCGGCGAGCTGGAACCGACGGTAGACCGGCAACCCGCACCAGACGAACCAGCGGCTGGGACGGACATGATACGAGACGGTGAGGACGAGTTCTTCGCCTTCGCGCTTCACTTCCGCCCGCCAGATACCGCGTCCGTAATGACGGCGGGTCGTCACATAGCCCAAGGCGACCTGTTCAGCGCCGGCTTCGACGACGTCGACCTCGACGATGGCTGGCAACATCAGCGGCGGCAGACCCGGCAGATTAGGCACGAATAATCCTAGCCCGAGCCTATCGCCGACACGTACCGGACGTCCTTCGTCTTCGAACTGAGTCCGACGAACCATGACCTGCTCCGGATAGAAGCGGTAACCGAGCAGGGATTCCTTCACCCGCGCAAAGGCTTCCGGCGACCAAGCACCCACCACGACGCGATGCGTATCGGCGAAGGTCGCCGTCGCGCGATCGCCGGCCTCGACGGGCGTAGTGAGATCAGGCGCCGGCGCGGCGACGTCCTCGAACGCCGGCGCTTGAGCCGCGAGCAACAACGCACCGAGCAGGTTGAGTGAGCCATGCACCGCCGCCATCTGAGGGATGGTGAGATAGTCCCAGCCGAAAGCGTGCGCGGCGGTGTAGCCGACGCCGAGGAGGAAGCCAGGGACAAGGCAGACGTAAGGCCA
>CALPIW020000225.1 GCA_943323725.2 Polynucleobacter meluiroseus
CAACCGCCAACCGCTAACCGCCAATACCTAACCTTTGCACCTTTGCACAGGCCGCAGGCCGGTTTGCACATTTGCACCTAGGACAGCACGTGGTGCTGTCCCTACCGGAGATTCCTATCCGACTTGCACCGTCGGAAATATGGGGCTTGATGGAGGCTACCCCACTATGCGCACCTCGTCGCTCCTCGCCCTCTTGGCTTCCGCCGTTTTCGTGACGGCCGCCGAAGACGGCGCCCAGATCTATAACTCCCTCTGCGGCGCCTGCCACGGCCCCGACGGCAAGGGACTCAACGGCCTGCCGCCCCTCGTGGGCAGCGAGTGGCCCAAGGGCGCTCCGGCGCGTTCCATCAAGATCGTGCTCAACGGCCTCAGCGGTCCGGTCGAAGTCGCCGGCAAGTCCTATAACATCGACATGCCGCCGCAGGGCGCCGTGCTCAGCGACGAGAAGATCGCCGCCGTCCTCACGTACGTGCGCAAGTCCTTCGCCGGTGGCGCCGGCCCCGTCTCCGTCGACGAAGTGAAGTCCGTCCGCGCCGCGACCGCCCAGCGCACGACGCCTTGGACCGCCGACGAGCTGCTCAAGGCCCATCCGTTCCCGCCGGCCAAGACCGCGCTCAAGAATCTCGTGGGCACGATGTACAAGGGCGAGTGGAAGACCTTGCCTGATTTCTCCACGCTCAAGCCCGCGCTGATGGAAGACTTCAACGCCGGCGTGATCGATCCCGCCCAGTCCGGCCTGAAGGACGCTTTCGCGATGGTCTGGACCGCCCAGTTCGACGCCCCGGTCGACGGCAAGTATACCTTCACCTTCGACTGCGATGACTTCGGCGCCCTGTACGTCGGTGGCGAGCGCATCGCCGAGGTCAAGGGCATCGGTCCCGTCGGCAAGCGCGTGAAGGAAGTCCCCGTCATCCTGAAGAAGGGTCTCACCCCGATCCGCGTCGAATACGTCGAGTTCGCCGGCCACGAAATCGTCATGCTTGGCTACAAGGGCCCGAAGGATAAGGCCATCCAGTGGCTCTCCAAGACCAAGGGCGGCAAGGCCCCCAAGGAACGCGTGCTCATCCCGATCGAAGCCAAGGACGGCGTCGCCGCGCTCTACCGTAACTTCATCGACAAGACCACGCCGCGCGCGATCGGCATCGGTTTCCCCAACGGGCTCAACATCGCCTACAGCGCGGACAACCTCGCCGCCGAACTCATCTGGACCGGCAAGTTCATGGACGGCGGCCACCACTGGACCGACCGTGGCGCCGGCAACGAGCCGCCCGCGGGCACGAACGTGATCAAGCTCTCCGATGGCCAGGCGGTGCTGCCCGCTTCCGGCGACGGCGCGGTGGTCCGCTTCGACCGCAACGGCGAAGGTAAGGAATGGAACTTCGCGAGCGTGAAGCTCGCCGCCGAGTTCAAGGGCTATGACCTCGACAAGGCCGGCAACCCGACGTTCCGCTCCGCCGGCGAAGGCGTGACGCTCAGCGACGCCTGGGCTCCCGCCGCCGGCGCCCAGCCCTCGCTCACCCGCACGCTCAAGGCGGGCGGCGACAAAGCGCTCACCATCGTGCTCTCCCGCGATCTCGGCGTGACGCTGGTCTCGGCCGGCTCGCTCTCCGCTGAACTCGCGGGCGGCCTGGTCGTCCGCGCGGTCTCCGGTCCGGCCCTCAAGGCCGATGCCGCGACGAAGACCCTCTCGCTCACCCTCCAGCCCGGCGAGACCGCCGTGCTCGGTTACTCCTTCCGCTAATCCCTGACTGGAAACCCCTCTTATGAAAAACTTCTTCCTCCTGCTCGCCGCCGCTGCCCTGGCCCACGCCGCGCCCGCCGCTAAGGCCAAGGCTCCCAACTCCGGCAAGCTCGCGACCGTCGATTCGGTCCGCGCCGCCGAGACCCGTCAGCCTGAGTTCTACGAACGCGTCGAGATCCCCACGCCGGCCGGCGAGGTCTGCGAAGTCTCCTCGATCGCCCTCCTCCCGGGCAAGAAGGTCGCCATCGGCACCCGTCGCGGCGACGTCTGGGTCGCCGAAGGCGCTTACGACGCCGACGTCTCCAAGGTCAAGTGGACCAAGTTCGCTTCCAACCTGCACGAGCCGCTCGGCATGTTCTGGAAGGACGGCTCGCTCTTCGCCACCCAGCGTCCGGAGCACACCCGCCTGACGGACAAGGACGGCGACGGCCGCGCGGACAGCTTCGACACGGTCTGTTCCAAGTGGGGCATCAGCGGCGACTACCATGAATACGCCTTTGGTTCGGATCCGGACAAGAACGGCGACGTGTGGATGGTCCTCTGCCTGACGGGTTCCTTCCATGCCCACGCTCCGTGGCGCGGCTGGGCGGCTAAGATCACCCCGGAAGGTAAGTTCATCCCGGTCGCCTCCGGTATCCGTTCGCCGGGCGGCATCGGCCACAACGACAAGGGCGACTTCTTCTACACCGACAACCAGGGCGTCTGGAACGGCTCCTCTTCGCTCAAGTGGCTGCGTGCCGGATCGTTCCAGGGTAACCCGACCGGCAACAAGTCGGCCGCGCTCGCGAACTTCCCCGCGCCGCCGGAGCCCACCAGCGGTTCGCGCATCCTCGCCGAGCGTCTGAAGTACCCCGAGTTCGTGCCCCCGGCCGTCGTCTTCCCCCACGGCAAGGTCGGCAACTCCCCGTCTGGCGTCTCGTGCGACATGACCAAGGGTAAGTTCGGTCCGTGGGAAGGCCAGATGCTCGTCGGCGAACAGACCGCTTCGCAGGTCCAGCGCGTCAACCTCGAGCAGGTGAACGGCCTCTACCAGGGCGCCGTGTTCCACTTCCTCGGCGGCTTCGAAGCCGGCCTCATCCCGGTCCGCATGGACCAGGAAGACGGCACGCTCTTCATCGGTGGTTCCAACCGCGGTTGGGGTTCGCGCGGTTCGAAGACCTTCACCTTCGAGCGCGTCCGCTTCAAGGGTAAGGCCCCCTTCGAGATGCATGACATCTCCGCCCGCGCCGATGGTTTCGAAGTCACGTTCACCCAGCCCGTCGACGCCGCCGCGGCCGCCGACGTGAAGAACTACACGATGGATACCTTCACCTACATCTACCAGTCGAGCTACGGCAGCCCCGAGGTCGATCAGACCACGCCGACCGTGAAGTCCGCCACCGTGTCCGCCGACGGACTCAAGGTGCGCCTCGTCGTCGACGGACTCGTCCGCGGCCATATCCACCATCTCGTGATCGGCGACATCAAGGCCAAGTCCGGCGATGCGCTCTGGCACAGCGAAGGTTGGTATACCCTGAACGAGATTCCGGCCAAGTAACGCGAGGACTCGAGGTAAGTGAGAGGGCGCCGTTCGGCGCCCTTTTTGTTTGGGGTAGGGTCGGGACCGCGTGCTGTCCTCGTTCGCCGCAGGGCGAACGAAGGTAGGGGCATGATTTATCATGCCCTCCTTATGTTGAGGGCGCGGCGTACCCACGCCCCTACCTCTGGCCGCCCTGCGGCGGCCTAGCTGCCTTGGGTAGGGATGCGATGACATCGCATCCGTTCGAAGCCGAGGC
>CALPIW020000226.1 GCA_943323725.2 Polynucleobacter meluiroseus
TCACGACGATCGCCTGGCAGCCCTGCTTCTGCAGTTCGAGGATGTCCGCCTGGCGGTCCTTGGTGGCACCGCAGATGGTGTCGAAGACCAACGCTCCTGGGAAACGGGCCTTCAGCAGCCCGGCGAGCTGGGCGAACTCGTCGGTGAACATCGTCGACTGCGAGACCATGCAGACCTGCGCGCCGAGGTCGGGCAGCGCGGCGATCTCGGCCGGCGAAGTGATGACATGTCCTTTGCCTTCGGCGTAACCGAGCAGGCCGATGACTTCGGGGTGCTTGGGGTCGCCGAAGATGACGGTGGCATAGCCCTTGCGCGCGTGCATGCGCACCTTGCCGGCGATGATGCCGACGTCCGGGCAGGTGGCGTCGCGGAATTCCATGCCGAGCGACTTGAGGTATTCGCGACGCTCCGGCGAGATGCCGTGCGCACGGACGACCATAACGGCGCCGGCGTCGGTCGCCTGCGAGACCTCGAGCTTGGCCTCGCTGCGATAATCGCCGACCTCGCGGATGCCCTCGCCGGTGAGGACTTCCATCATCTGGCGGTTATGGATCAGCGGACCGTCGGTGTAGACGGGGTGGCGGCCCTTCTGCGCATATTCGCGGGCGATATCGATGGCGCGTTCGACGCCCCAGCAGAAACCCGCGGACTTGGCTCGGATGACCTTCACGGCTTCAAGGTGCGGGCAAGCCCGCCCGATTCAAGCAAAGTCCGGCCTTACTTGGCCGGGACGCCCCAGACTTCGGCTTCGATGTAGTCGTTCGAAGGTCCGGCGGAGTTGCCCTTGGAGTGGAAACGGACGTAGCGGCCCTTGACGGCGGCGACGGGGATCACGCGGCCTTCGTTGGACTCGTAGTAGCAGTAGTCCTTGCCCTTGCCCAGGCCCAGCTCGTCTTCGGCGTCGTTGTTGTAGACCGTGGTGACGCCGGTCTTGAAGGAGGCGTCATCAGAGATCTGGACGACGACGTTGAAGTAGACGCGGCGCTCGCGGTGGAAGTGCCAGACGGCGATGGCGCTGATCTCGGCGGACTTGGCGAGATCGACCTGGACCCAGTGATGGCCGCGGGGCAGTTCGACTTCGAAGCCTTCTTCGCCGCCCTTGTCACCGTCGGTGAGGTAGGAGAAGTCGCCGGCGGCGGCTTCGCGGGCGGAGGAAGTCACGTTGGCGCCCTTGGCGAGGTTGACGGCGGCGGCGGGGACCTTGGGCAGCTTGCGCGGCGCGGAAGAGACCGGCTCAAGGTTATTGATCTTCACCGGACGCGGCGTGCCGAGCGCGACCGACTTAGGCAGTTCAAGCGGGAGCTCCTTGTCCTGAGCCAGGGCGAAGGCGGGGAGAGCGAGGAGGCAGAGAGCGAGGTGCTTCATGGGGATAAGGTTAAGACAACGGGAAGACGGACGGGTTTCAAGCCTTCGGGGCTTCCAGCGTGCGGATGCGGCGGTGCTTGAGCGGGAAACGCAGGATCACCGTCGTACCGACGTCCGGCGTGCTCTGGATGTCCACCGTGCCGCCATGGGCCCGGAGGATACGCAGCAGGATGAGCATCCCGATGCCGCCGCCGGAGGCCTTGGTGGTGTAATAGGCGTCGAAGATGCGCGTCAGCTTATCGGCGGGGATGCCCACCCCCGTATCGCGGATCGCAAGGACGACCCACTCGTCGTCGGACGTCAGCTTCACGTGGATGTCGCCGCCGCGGTCCATGGCCTCGAGGGCGTTCTTCATCACGTTGAAGAGCGCCTGCTTGATCTGATTGCGGTCGCCGAGGATGAGCGGGAGTTCGCCGGGGACGTCGAGGGAGACGCGCACCCCGAGCTGCTCCATCTGTTCACGCAAGAGCGTGGTCGCTTCGGCGACGACGCCGACCAGATCGGTGTCAGCGAGGTGCGGCGGTGTCTGGCGGACGGCGCCGAGGAAATCGCGGACGATGCCGTCGAGGCGCTTGATCTCGCCTTGGCAGACCTCGGCGGCCTTGCGGACCTTCTCCGCGGCCGGCGAATCGCCGAGCTTCGCGGCCTCGCGCTGGAGCAGCTGGAGATGGATGCCGATCGCGGTGAGAGGATTGCCGACCTCATGGGCGACGCCGGCGGCGAGGGAGACGATGGAGTCGATGCGCTCGCTCTCGACGCGATCCTCGGTCTGGACGCGTTCCTTGGTGACGTCGCTGAGGACGGCCACGCGGCGGCTACGTTCAGCGCCTTGCTGCTCGCCGACGCGGGTCAGGTGCAGGTTCAGCAGACGAGACTCGGGGTAACGCACTTCGAGCTCACGCGTGAGCGCCCCGACGGTCTCGGGCAGCTCGAGGGCCTGGGCGATATCCGGTGAAAGGCGACGGAGCTCGGCGCCGGCGACGTCGTCGGGATTGACGCCGAGGAGACGGACCGCGGAGGCGTTGGCGTATTCGATGGCGCCGTCGTGCGAAAGCACGATCACGCCCTCGCGAAGCGTATCCAGCACCGTCTCCATGAGGTCGCGCTCGCGCTCGAGGCGGCGGGCGAGGATGGCGAGATTCTGCGCGTCGAGGTCGTCGATGCGACCGAGGATGCGATCAAGGGGGCTGAAGCGACGACGGGCCATGTTCAGGAGGCCTTGCGCGCCGCGACGAGGCGGGCGATGGCGGCGATGAGCTGACGCGCGACGGCGGCCTTGGAGGCCGGACCGATCACCTCGCGGTAACCATCGCGACCGAGGAGGATGAGTTTGTTCTCGTCGGAACCGAAGGCGCCCTCGGGGCCGGCGACGGAATTGGCGGCGATCAGGTCGAGCCCTTTGCGCTCGAGCTTATCCAGGGCGTGAGCCTCGACGTTCTCGGTCTCGGCGGCGAAGCCCACCAGGAACTGGTCGGTGCGGCGTTCTTCGGCGAGGGCCGAGACGATATCGGGCACCGGCTCGAGTTCGATCGTCATCCCCTGCCCGTCCTTCTTCAGCTTCTGCGGGGCGGTCGCCTTCGGGCGCCAGTCGCTGACGGCGGCCGTCATGATCAGGACGTCACAGGGACCGAACAAGGCGTCGGCTTGGCGATGCATCTCGGCGGCCGTGACGACCGGGTAGACCATCACGCCCGCGGGTTCCGGCAAGGAGACCGGACCGGCGACCAGGTCGACCGACCAGCCGGCCTCTTTCGCGGCCGCGGCCAAGGCGAAGCCCATCTTGCCCGTCGACGGGTTGCTGATGAAGCGAACCGGGTCGAAGAACTCGCGCGTAGGACCGGCGGTGATGAGGCAGCGGAGGGACAAGGGACGAAAGCGGTTAGGGGACGGCGGTTAGCGGTTGGCGGTTAGGCCAAACACTGGAGATACCTTGGCGGAGGAAGGGGGCGGAAACAATAGAGAAGGGGCAGGGATAGGGGTGGGGGCAGGGGCAGGAATGGGCCGTCACAAAGGGAGACCGGAAACCGGGAAGGATGCTTCGGATATTAATGCCCCCAGCCAATCCTCCGGTCTCCGGTTTCCCTTGGCTCGCCTATGTTCCCACCGCCAACACCTGAA
>CALPIW020000227.1 GCA_943323725.2 Polynucleobacter meluiroseus
GTTCGGCCATCGCGAGGTCGGCCTGCGCGTGGACGTAGACGTGGCAGATGCCGGCGTCGTGCTTGATGACGGGGACCTTGGCGGACTTGACCACCGCTTCGATGAGGCCGGGGCCGCCGCGGGGGACGATGATGTCGACGATGCCGCGGAGGGAGCCGAGGGCGGGCACCGCTTCGCGGTCGGTAAAGGGCAGCAGCGTGACGGCTTCGGCGGGCAGGCCGGCGGCGCGCAGGCCGGTCGCGAACGACTTCGACAGCGCGATGTTCGTGTGGATCGCTTCGCTTCCGCCTCGGAGCACGCAGCCGTTGCCGGACTTCAGGCAGAGGGCGGCGGCGTCGACGGTGACGTTCGGGCGCGATTCGAAGATGATGGCGACGAGGCCGATCGGCACGCGACGACGGATGATGCGCAGGCCGTTGGGGCGGGTCCAATCCTCGGTGACTTCGCCGACGGGGTCGGGGAGCTTCGCGACGGCTTCACAGGCGACCGCGATATCTTCGAGGCGGGCGTGGTCGAGACGCAGGCGGTCGGTCATCGCGTCCGTGAGGCCCTTGGCCTTGGCGGCGGCGAGATCCTTGACGTTGGCCTCGAGGATGGCCGCTTCGTCGGCGCGGAGGGCCTGGGCGGCGGCGCGCAGGGCGGCGTCGCGGACGGCGGTCGGAGCGAGGGCGAGGGCGCGCGAGGCCTTCTTGGCCGTGCGGGCGATCTCCGTCACGCGCTGGAGGAGGTCGCTCATTTCTTCTTCAGCGAGAAGCGCGTGCCGAGCTTCTTGCCGTCGGCGAGTTCGAGCAGGACCTTCTCGCGACGGCCGCTGGCGATGATCGTGTCGACGCCGCCTTCGGCCGCGATCTCCGCGGCGAGCAGCTTCGTGACCATCCCGCCGACGTTGCGTTCGGAACCCGCGCCGCCGGCGAGGGCGCGCACGGAGTCGTCGATCTTGCGGACGGAAGGGATGAGGTCGCCGGTGCCGTCGGACTTAGTCATCAGGCCTTGGATGCCGGAGAGGATGATGAGCAGGTCGGCGCCGACGAGGGCGGCGACGTGGGCGGAGAGACGATCATTGTCGCCGACCTTGATCTCTTCGTCGGCGATGGCGTCGTTCTCGTTGATGATCGGGACGAAGCGCTTGCGGGAGAGAAGGAGGTCGAGGGTCGCGCGGGCGTTGCGCGTGCAGGCACGGCTATCGAGGTCCCAGTAGGTGAGCAGCATCTGGGAACCGAGGAGCTTATGCCGGCGGAGGTGCTTGCCGTATTCCGACATCAGCTCGGGCTGGCCGACGGTGGCGCAGGCCTGGAGTTCGCGGGCTTCCTTCGGGCGCTTCTCGAGGCCCATCGCGGTCATGCCTGCGGCGACCGCGCCGGAGGTGACCAGCACGACCTGGATGCCGCGCTTATGCAGGCCGGCGACCTGATCGACGATGCGGCCGATCTGGACGCGGTCGACCTTGCCGTCCTTGCGGGTGAGGAGGCCGGAACCGAGCTTGATGACCCAACGTTTTGCCATGGCTTTGAGGGGTCGACCTTAGCCGAGGGAAAACGCCGTTGTCCAGCGTCAGAACGCCGACCTCAGAACGAAGGCGGCTGCAGGCCCACGGCCAGCCAGCCTTTCGGGGCCAAGACGCGCCCTTGCGGGGTGCGGACCACGTAGCCTTCCTGCACGAGGAACGGCTCGTGGACTTCTTCGAGCGTGTGGGCGTCTTCGCCGATGGCGGCGCCGATGCTGCTCAGGCCGACCGGGCCGCCGTTATGCTTCTCGGCCATCGCGCGGAGGAAGCGGTGGTCCATGTCGTCGAGGCCGTGCTGGTCGATCTCGAGGAGTTCGAGGGCCGCGGCGGTGACGGCGGCGTCCGCCTTGCCGCCGGCGCGTTCGAGGGCGTAGTCGCGCGTGAAGCGCAGGAGGTTGTTGACGATGCGGGGCGTGCCGCGGGCGCGGCGGGCGATCTCGTCGGCGCCGCCTTGGTCGATGTCGAGGCTGAGCAGCGCGGCGTTACGGCGCACGATGCTGAGCAGCTGTTCGCGCGTGTAGTAGTCGAGGCGCGTCTGCAGCGTGAAGCGGCTGCGGAGCGGGGCGGTGAGCAGGCCCGTGCGGGTCGTCGCGCCCACCAGCGTGAACTTCGGCAGGTCGAGGCGGACGCTGCGGGCGTTCGGTCCCTGATCGATCATGATGTCGATGCGGAAGTCCTCCATCGCCGAGTAGAGGAACTCCTCGACCGTCTTCGGGATGCGGTGGATCTCGTCGACGAAGAGCAGGTCGCCTTCCTGCAGGCTCGTGAGCAGGCCCGCGAGATCGGAGGCCTTCTCGACGACCGGCCCCGAGGTGACGCGGATCGGTCGGCCCATCTCTTCGGCGAGGATCATCGCGAGGGTCGTCTTGCCCAGGCCGGGCGGGCCGTGGAGGAGGATGTGGTCGAGCGTGCGGCCTTCGCGGCGCGCGGCGCCGATCATCACGCGCAGGCGTTCGACCGTGCGCTGCTGGCCGACGAAGTCGTCGAGCTTCGGCGGGCGCAGGGCGGCGTCGAGCGAGCGGTTCGCGCGGGACACGGCTTCCTTGCCGGCGGGCGGCTGGGGGTCATCGGGCGAATCCTTGCGGGCCATGGAGCGCAAGGTGCGGGGTCGGGACGAATTGGCAACCCTCAGTCCTCGGCGAAGCCTTTCGGCAACGCGGAGGCGGGGAGGCGTTCGACGTCGGCGCCCAGGGAGCGCAGGCGTTCTTCGAAGCGTTCGTAGCCGCGGTCGAGATGGTAGAGGCGTTGGACCCAGGTCTCGCCCTTGGCGACCAGCGCGGCCAGGATGAGGGCCGCCGAGGCGCGGAGGTCGGACGCCATCACCGGCGCGCCGGAAAGCGGTCGGCCGCCGGCGACGGTCGCCGTGGCGCCATCGATCGCGATGTCGGCGCCCATGCGCTGGAGTTCCGCCGCGTGCATGAAGCGGGCCGGGTAGATCTTCTCCGTGATCGGGCTACGGCCGTCGACGAGGAGCTGGAGGGCCATGAACTGGGCCTGGAGATCGGTCGGGAAGCCCGGGTAGGGCTCCGTGACGATCTCGACGGCATGCGTCGGGCGGCCATGGGCGCGGATGAAGTCCGGACCGGTCTCGATCTGCACGCCGGCTTCACGGAGCTTATCGAGGAAGGCCGTGAGGTGCGCCGGTTCGCAGTGCGTGACCGTGACGTCTCCGCCGGTGATCGCGCCGGCCACGAGATAAGTGCCGGCCTCGATGCGGTCGGCGATGACCGTGTGGTCGCAGCCATGGAGGGACGCGACGCCTTCGACTTCGATGACGCTGGTGCCCTGACCGCGGATCTTCGCGCCCATCTGGATGAGCATCGCGCAGAGGTCGACGACTTCGGGTTCACGCGCCGCGCATTCGATGTGCGTGATGCCAGGGGTGAGCGTGGCGGCCATCACGAGATTCGCCGTGCCGAGCACCGTGCTGCCCATCGGACCACCCCTGGGGACCGTGGCGCCGCGGGCGCGGGA
>CALPIW020000228.1 GCA_943323725.2 Polynucleobacter meluiroseus
CATCGACGCGACCACGCTCAGCGTGAACCGCCAGACGCGCGCGGTCCTTTGCATTAATCCGTCCAACCCGACCGGTGCGTTCGTCGGCCGTCGCGATCGTGACGTGCTGCGCGGCTTCGCGCTCAAGCACGGCCTGGCGATTGTGTGCGATGAAGTCTTCCTCGATTACCCGGCCGAAGGTGTCGCCTCGCCCGGCACGTGGGCCGGCGAAGCGAACGTGATGACGTTCGTGCTCAGCGGTCTCTCCAAGGTCGCCCTCGCGCCGCAGCTCAAGCTCGGCTGGATCGTCGTCGCCGGCCCGGCGACCTCGACGCTCGAGGCCTGCCGCCGCCTCGAGCACATCGCCGACGCTTTCCTTTCGGTGAACACCCCCGCCCAGCTCGCCTTGCCGGATCTCCTCCGTCGCGCCGAGCCCCTCCGCGCGCTCGTCCGCACCCGCGTCGCCCAGGGGGAAGCCACCCTCCGCGCGTGGGTCGCCTCGACCGCCGTCGGCTGCACCGTGCTCCCGCGCCCGGCCGGCTGGACGGCCATCCTGACCTTGCCCCCCGGCGTCCATGAAGACCGCTTCCTGATGAATGCCCTGAGCGAAGGCGTCTGGGCTCACCCCGGCTACTTCTATGGCATACCGACGACCACCCCGAGCGTCGTTTTAAGCCTTTTGACCCCTCCGGACGCCCTTTCGGCCGGCCTGCAGGCCCTCGACCGGGCTTTGAAGCGGACTTAAGGGGTAATTACCGCTTGCCAACGGCCTCGGCACTCCTTTGCTCCGACTTTCCAAAAGGAGCCCGAACACTATGTCCCGTATCTGCAGCGTCACCGGCAAGCGCCCCGTCAAGGGCCGCCGAATCATTCACCGCGGTCAGTCCAAGAAGAGCGGCGGTATCGGCTTCCAGCTCGTGAAGCAGACCAAGCGGACGTTCAAGCCGAACGTCCAGCGCATCCGCGTCCTCCAGCCTAACGGCTCGGTGAAGCGCCAGTGGGTCTCGGTCAAGGCCCTCAAGGCCGGCCTCGTCACCAAGGCCTAAGCCTCGGTCTCAAGACCCCAGCAAAAACCCGCCGTGCACCGGCGGGTTTTTTGTGCCCGGGTGAAATCGGGATGCCTTAGGCGAACCGCTGCCAGAGCACCGTGCCCCAGACCGACAGGGCGATGACGATGGTCAGGAAGACCGCCGCGCTACC
The DNA here is from genome assembly GCA_943323725.2 of Polynucleobacter meluiroseus. Taxonomy (GTDB): domain Bacteria; phylum Verrucomicrobiota; class Verrucomicrobiia; order Opitutales; family UBA953; genus UBA953. The sequence goes on from CALPIW020000228.1 coordinate 1,180, forward strand.
CATGTCCTTGGCCCGCTTGGCCAGCGGATGCCGTTCCATCGAGATATGGTCGGTGTTGGCCTCGATGGCCGAGTTGATGAGCTCGACGATCAGGATCAGCTGCAAGGTGGAGAAGAGCAGGGCGCGCTCCGGGAGGCTGACGGGGATGAACCACGCGGCAATCGAGAGCGGGACGACCACGATGAGCTCCTGCTTGAAGGCTTCCTCGTGCGTAGCGGCGGCCTTGAGGCCGTCCCAGGTGTAGCGAAGGGCGTTGAATAGACGGCTGAGTCCCCCTTTGGACTTCATGGACTGTCCATACGGCTCTGGATTGGTCATCTACGGGCACCTTACCCCCCTGAAATCGTAGGGCAAAGGCATTTTTGGCCCCCAAAAATCGCTTGCCAGAGGGGGGTGCTACCCTAGGTTCAGTGGTTCCCTAATCGGGAAACCCACCATGCGCGACGATTACCTCCAAGATGCCCGTAAAGTCATCCCTGATGCGAACATTCTCATCAACGTGATCTCCAAGCGCGTGAAGCAGCTCCGCAGCACGGCCGACTACTCCGTCCAGCCCCCGAAGTACAACCACACCCTGGGCGACGTGTTCGAAAAGCTTTCCCCTGAAGACATCGCCCTGCGCGAAGTCATCGAAGGCCGTATCTCCTGGGAGTTCCGTCCTGAGGATCGCCTGCCTGCCTAAGGCAGTCCCCCGCCACAGCCGGCTTGCCGGCGAGTAGCCCTTTCGTCATCCGATGGCCGCCCGCCGAGAGCACGTTCTACCTGAGGTCAATAACCCGAAGGCGGGACGCGACTATTTCATCGGCCCGACCTACGAGGCCGGGATCGTCTTGCGCGGCACCGAGGTGAAGTCCCTCCGCGCCGGCCGGGCGAACATCGCCGATGCCTTCATCAAGATCAGCCCGAAGGGCGTGATGCTCTATCACGCGCACATCGCGGAGTATGATTTCGGCAACCTCAACAACCACGCCTCCTACCGCACGCGCCAGCTGCTGCTGAAGCAGGCGGAGGTCGAGAAGATCGCCGCGGAGATCCAGTCCGGCGGCCACGCGATCGTGCCGTTGAAGATCTACTTCAAGCACGGCCTGGCGAAGTGCCTCCTCGCCGTGGGCAAGGGCAAGAAGATGCATGACAAGCGCCAGGACATCAAGGAGCGCGAAGCCAAGCGCGAGATCTCGCGCGCGATGAGCCGACGGAAGTGAAGCCGCCGCTCCATCTCGTCCTGCTCCGCCCGGAGATCCCGCCGAACACCGGCAATATCGGGCGTATGTGCGCCGTGACGGGCTGCGTCCTGCACTTGGTGCATCCGCTGGGCTTCAAGATCGACGACGCCAAACTCCGCCGCGCGGGGATGGACTACTGGCACGAACTCGACGTCCGTCATCACGATGACTGGGAAGCCTTCCTGGCTTCGCCCGGTCGTCCCGAACGACTTTGGCTTTTCACGACCAAGACCACGCGCGGCCTCTGGGACGCGCAGTTCCAGGAAGGCGACGGGCTGGTCTTCGGCAGTGAAAGCTGCGGCGCCGCCCCGGAAGTCCATGCCTGGTTCGGTCCGGACCGCGAGGTGAAGATCCCGCACTTCAACGACAAGACTCGCTCTCTCAACCTCTCGACCGCCTGTGGGATCGCGACTTACGAAGCCCTGAGGCAGATTAAGGGTAGATGACTGATGGCTGAGTCGATGGCAGATGACAGATGGCTGAATTGAGGACTGAATAGAGGACTGCGTTGAGGGCTGAATGGAGGGCTGAATTGAAAAGCAGGTGTTCGCCCCAGGTACGACTGAGGTGATTGGCGACTCGTTGGTGCGGACTGGGGTGGTTCGATGCTTGGATGGAGGAGAATTCCCTGGGGCCGGATTACCGAAAGTTGTCAGCCTGGACGGAGGCCTGTGACCTTGCGGTCTCTGTCTATTTGATGTGCCGCGCCAATGGTGCACGGCTTGATGCCGATATCATCCATCAGCTAAGACGCTCGGCGGTCTCGATCCCGTCAAATATCGCCGAGGGCAATGCCAAGGGGTCGAATAGGGATACCTTGAAGTTTCTGTATATCGCTAGGGGCTCGCTTGCGGAGCTTGAGACTCAGCTGCTCATCTGCATCAAGGCGGGCTTCTTGAAGGAATCGGACGTCTTAATCGTCTCCGAACACTGCAACAGGGTGGGGCGGCTGCTCGGAGGTCTCATCCGGTATCGAAAATCCCGGCCAGACTGAAAACTCGTCCGCTTCATTTATCTATGCAGTCCTCCGTCCAGTCCTCAATTCA
>CALPIW020000229.1 GCA_943323725.2 Polynucleobacter meluiroseus
ATCGGAATAGGTCGCGGATGAACGCGCGGTCCGGGGCGAGGTCCGCCGTATGGCCCATGAAGTAACCCCAGTAGTCTTGCGAGGAGAAGCCCGGAGCGGGCTCGCGGAAATGGCGTGTCCACTCGCACCCCTTGAACGCCTCGTCGGCGCTCAGCTGATCGACGGGCTCCCTCCATGCCGGCATGGCGAGCACCGGGGCGGGCTCGTCGCAGCCGAAGAGCTCGCGTCCGACCCAAGGAGGGGTCTGGACGAGGGCGCCCTGCCGACGGGCGACCAACCGCAGGAACATATACTGGAAGAGCTGGTTGGCGAAGCGGCCATTCTGACCGAAGGTGCTCATCGTGACGACGGGCTTACGCACGTAGAACGCGTCGCCCCAGGTCGGGTGCCACGGCGTCACCATGGCGGCACGGTTGAATCCGGCCTCGGCCATGAAGCCTTCCAGCTCGCCGAGCAAAGCGGCGCCTTGGTAGAGTTCCTGAAGATTCACCTCGGTGTTGACGGCGGCGACGCCGGACAGCAAAGCCGGCGCCCCACGCAAGGCCATGAGTTCGGCTCCTTGGATGTCCAGATTGAGGAAATTGAAGTCTGCCGCGGTCAGTCCTTCCTCCTTGAGGATGGTGTCCAGGCGGCGGGAACGGACCTCGACCTTGGCCACCTCCCGAATGGAAGGGTAGATCTCCAGATGCTTGCCGAGCGGCAGGATGGAGCTGCTTTGGTCCATCGAAGTGACATGCAGGTGCGCGACCCCGTCGACGTCGGCGGCGGCCGCATGGACCACGAAGACCTTGCCGGGATGCGCGGCGGCTTTCTCGCGCAGGGCAGGGATCAGCGCCGGATTGGCTTCCACATAGAGGATCTTGGCGAACCCCAGGCGGAGGTATTCGTCCAACTCGCCGGCCTGATGGGCGCCGACGTGGATCACGCCGCGCGGCACGATGCCGTGCCGGGTCAGCATCGAACCGATATCGATCATCGCCTTGGGCGCATCCGATGCGGCCGCCGGCCCGAGGAGGCCATCCAAGATCGGTCGGCGGCCGGCCGGCTTGACCTTCAGGAACCAGACTCGCTTGCGGACCGAGCGAATGAGTTTCTTCAATGCGGACTTAAGGCTCATCTGATCGAAGTTCATTTTCGTAACTATGCCAGGAACTGTCAATATTCGCCCGTATTGGGTTTGTCCGTTGTTCGGCCTTCACATGGCGATGATGTGACGATTAGATTGTAGCATGTCCAAAAGACTCCTTGGTTTCGGCATCTGGGGAACCGGCATGATCGCCGAGTTCCACGCGAAGGCGCTCGCCGAGATCGCCGGCGTGAAGCTCGTCGCCGCTTATAATCGCTCGCCTGCCAAAGGCCGCGACTTCGCCGCCAAGCACGGCATCGCCTTCGCGGAGACGCCGGAGGCGCTGCTGGCCAATCCGGACGTCGACATCGTCTGCCTCTGCACGCCGAGCGGCGACCACCTCGCCCCGGCCCTCGCCTGCGCGAAGGCCGGCAAGCACGTCGTCGTCGAGAAGCCTCTCGAAGTCACCCTCGCCCGCTGCGACGAACTCAACGCCGCCTGCGCCCAGGCCGGCGTGACCGTCGCCGGCATCCTACCCCGCCGTTTCGGTTCCGGCGCGGTCGCGCTCAAGGCGGCCCTGACGGCGGGCCGTTTCGGCAAGCTGACGCTCGCCGGCGCGCTCATCCCCTGGTGGCGTACGCAGGCCTATTATGATTCCGCGGCCTGGCGCGGCACGTTCGCCCTCGATGGCGGCGGCGCCGTGATGAACCAAGGCATCCACACCATCGACCTCTTGCTCTGGTTCCTCGGCGAACCGAAGCGCGTCTCCGCCACGGCGGGGCTCGTCGCCCACGACGGCATCGAGGTCGAGGATATCGCCGCCGGCTGGATCGAATTCGCCAACGGCTGTCGCGCCACGCTGGCCAGTTCCACGGCCTGCTGGTCCGGCACGGGTTTCCCGGCCGAGATCCGCATCCATGGCACGACCGGCGCCGCCGTCCTCCGCGACGACAAGCTGACCGCCTTCGAGTTCGAAAAGCCCCTGCCCGCCGACGCCTCTGTCCTTGCTCCGGCCACCGAAGGCGGTGGCGCGGGCGCCAATGACCCCAAGGCCATCGGCCATGCGTGGCATCGCTCTAATCTCGAGGACGCCGTCACCGCCATCCGTGCGGGCAAGCGTCCCGCCGTGGACGGCGCCGAAGGCCGCAAGGCCGTGGAACTGATTCTGGCGCTGTATCAGTCGGCACAGGCAGGTGGTACGCCGGTCGACCTTCCGCTGTCGAAGGATCCCGCGCTCAAGAAGCTGGGCCGGAAACCCTGATCACGCGCCGGCGCTTCGGTTGACGGCGATGAAGTTGGCGATGATGAAAAGTTCGTCGCGCTCGTGGTAGTGCTCGATGCGCATGACTCCCAGGGGCGTTATGCGATAGAGGTCGAATCCCGCCTCCTCGAAGAAACGCCAGAGGTCGCGGAAGAACACCTTGGTGTCGATGTTCGTCCCGCCGAACTCGAATTGCAGCACGCGGACGTTGCGAATCGCCTCACCGAACCCCCGCAGGACCATCAACTCGTAACCTTCGACGTCGATCTTGACGATGTCGATGACCCGGCCGGCCAGGGCTTGCTTCCAATAGGTGTCGAAGCGACGCACTTCGACCTCCTCCATCGGGTCGAACCGGATATCGAGGTGGCCGAGCTGACGCTGGGCCAGACTGGCCATGCCGGAGCCATCCCGGTCCGCGAATAGCGTCATCCGGCCGGCGACATCGGACAAGGCGGCCTGCTGCAGGCTGACCTGCTCATGGGCGGCGAACCGACCACGGAGCCGGTTCACGTTGGAAGTCGCCGGTTCGAAGACATGCAGCTCCAGTCCCGGGAAGCGACGCAGCAACTCGGCGGAGTAATCGCCGACATTGCCGCCGATGTCGACGGCGAGCCGGGGCCTACGGCCGAGCAAAGAGGATATCATGCGAACCTCCTGCGCGATGGTGGCCGAACCATAACCCTTGCCGCAAAGATAAGTCACCCGTTTCTCGACCGAGACGCATAGCTTGTAGAAAAACCGCGATAGGCTGAACCTCATGCCAAGGGTCTATCTATCGGGAATAGCGGAGCGACCAAAAAGTCTTGGCTGATCAGTTTCCCGTGCGACGGAACTCCTCCATTGTCTTCCCTTCCCCGGCATCGATGCCGCTCCGGGCGAAGACTTTGAAGAACGTCTTCACGACGATCCTCATATCCAGCCAGAAGCTGCGGTGGTCGACGTACCAGACATCGAGGGCGAATTTCTCCTCCCAGGTGAGGGTGTTGCGGCCGTTGATCTGGGCCCAGCCGGTGACGCCGGGTCTGACCTCCATGCGTCGGGCCTGGAAAGCGTCGTAGCGGGCGACATAGCGCATGAGCAACGGACGGGGTCCGACGACGCTCATGTCG
>CALPIW020000230.1 GCA_943323725.2 Polynucleobacter meluiroseus
GGCCGCGGCCGACCAGCGCAAGGTCATCGACGCCGTGCGCGAACTCAACGCCGCCCGTCTGGCGAAGACCGGCGACGATGAGATCTCGGCGCGCCTCAACGCCTACGAGATGGCCTACCGCATGCAGACCAGCGCTCCCGAGGTCATGGACCTCAAGGGCGAGAGCAAGGCGACCCTCGACCTCTACGGCATCAAGGACCCCGCCGAGGCCAGCTTCGCGCGCAATTGCCTGCTCGCCCGCCGCCTCGTCGAACGTGGCGTGCGCTTCATCCAGCTTTACGACACCAACTGGGATCACCACGGCGGCGTCACCGAGAACCTGCAGAAGCATCTGCCCATGAAGGCCAAGGACATCGACCAGGCCTGCGCCGCGCTCGTGCGCGACCTCAAGTCCCGGGGGCTCCTCGACGATACCATCGTCGTCTGGGGCGGCGAGTTCGGCCGCACCCCGATGGGCGAGGTCCGCGAGTTCACCGGACGCAACCACCACATCGACGCCTTCACCATGTGGTTCGCCGGCGGCGGCTTCCGTCCGGGCATGACTTATGGCGAGACCGACGAGTTCGGCTTCGGCGCGGCCAAGGACCCCGTCCATGTCCGCGATATCCACGCCACACTCCTGCACCAGATGGGCCTCAACCACGAGCGCCTCAGCGTAAGATCCCAGGGCCTCGACGTCCGCCTCACCGGAGTGAACCCCGCTAAGGTGATCAAGCCGCTCCTGGCCTAAGGGCTTGTCGATTCAAGCAACCTTCGGAGCCTCTCGGGGTTGAAAGAATAGATGCGCCCTAGCATGGTACAGACATTCGGCCTTTTGGGGCTGTGTCTATCGGCGATAGCCCAGGAAAGTGACGGCGTGTTCGAGCGTTATGACCGTAATCGTGACGGCAAAATCACAGCTGACGAATTGCCGAGCAAGACGACCTTCGCCCGTGCAGGCCACCCGGTTCAGCAATGGCGCCAAAACGCTCACGCTCGACCTGGCCGATATGCGCACCAGCCACCGGCTCGATCTGAAACTCGGCACCGCCGCCGGCGCGGACATCACCCGCGCGCTCTACATCACCGTCCCCGCTCTCGCCGAGTGAGCGCACTCCATCACTCCAACTCTCCATGAAACCCGTCCTCATTCTTCTCGCGCTCGCCCTCACCGCCTTGGCTCAAACCCCGCCATTAACCGCCCCTGCGGTCAAAGCGAAAGCCAAGGCCACGCCACCTCCGCTTCCTGAAAACGTCGAAGAGCGCACCGTTACCGTCTGGAGTGATGGCACCCGCATGGCGGGCGACGTTTACCGCCCGAAAAACCTTGCGCCCGATGCCAAAGCACCCGCCATCGTCCTCTGCGCCGGCACCGGCGGCACCAAAGGCGGCACGCAGGCCCGTGTCGCACGGCTGTTCGCCAAGGAAGGCTATGTCGTGCTCGCTTTCGACTATCGTGGCTGGGGCTTCAGTGAGAGCCAGCTCATGGCCGTCGAGCAGCAGCCCACCCCCGGCGACAAGAACGAGATGACCCTCAAAGTCCGCGCCCTGCGCTGGCAGATGAACATGACCGACCAGACCGAGGACATCCGCGCCGCCATCAGCTTCATCGCCGGTGAGCCCGGCGTGGACAAGGAGCGCATCGGCCTTTGGGGCAGCAGCTACGGAGGCGGACTTGTCACCTACATGGCCGGCACCGATCCCCGCGTGAAATGCACCGCCGCGCAGGTGCCCGGAGGCCTCACCCCGTCCACACCCGCCCGGGAAGCCTACGCCTACGACCTCGCCACCAAACAGGCCCGCGGCCTGACCGAGCCTATCCCGCTCGAAACCGGTAAGCTCGGCGGCAAAATGGCGAAATATGACAACATGCGGGTGAACCCGGCGAAAGGTATCGGCTACCATGCCCAGGAAGCCATTGCCGGCATCAAAGCGCCCATCCTCTTCGTTGTCGCCGAGAACGAGGAACTCAGCAGCAACGCCGCCGTCGAGAAGGCGAATCAGGACCTCACCAAGCGCGGCATCCTGTCCAAACACCACGTCATCAAAGGCATCACCCATTACGGCGTCTATCGCGAGGGCTTCGAGGAAGCCACCCGCGTGGAACTCGAATGGTTTAACCAGCACCTCAAGGCCCCGGCGCGCTAACCAACACTACCAGCATGACTCCAAAACGCCACCCATCCGTCCTCCTTTTTCTTTGTGCGCTCAACGTCCTCTGCGGTTCCACAGCCTCCGGCCAGTTTCCAGACGGCACGACGGCGAAGCCTGCGACGACCACCATGCCACAGAAACCGTCGGAAACGCCCACCTCGCATGCGGATGCTGTTTTCTCCGGCTACGACAAAAACAACGATGGCAAGGTCACGTCTGATGAACTGGCGAATCCGAAGGCTTTCGCCCGCTTCGACCTGGATAAGGACGGCGCGATCACGATGGCGGAGTATCAGAAGGTGAGCGGAAAAGCCGCCACGGGTGGCGAGGCCGTCACACCTAGCCGCGGGCTCTCCACCCAGATCGAGTCCATGATCAAAGCCGTGGACAAGAACGCCGACGGCCAGATCACCAAGGAGGAAGCCGGCGGCGCCCCTTGGTTCGCCAGACTGGACCAGGATGGCAACGGCATCGTCAGCGCGGAAGAACTTACCTTGATGCGCCGCATCGTGGCGGCAGGAGCAGGATCAGCGGGCAAGAATTCCGCCAGCAAGACACCTGCGATCACGCCCGAGGACGTCAAGAAGGTCACCAGCGGCCCGGAGATACTCAAACCCGGCGACGTCGGCATCGGCCGCATGGTCGACGACGTGAAGTTCCGGACGCTGGACGACAAGGAACTCAGCCTCGGCTCTTTCAAGGACCGCAAGGGACTCGTCATCGTGATGACGAGCGCGACCTGTCCGGTCAGCAAACGCTACCTGCCCTCGGTCGCGCGACTGGCGTCCGAACTCAAGGAACAGGGACTTGGGCTGCTCCTCGTCAACGCCCTCGGCAGCGAGAAGCCCGAGGACATCCGATCCCAGCTAGCCGCCGCCGGCGTCACTGCGCCCTACGTGCACGACACCGAAAAGAAGCTCAGCCTGGCGCTGGGCGCCCGCACCACCACGGAGGTGTTCCTGCTCGATCCGGCTCGCACGCTCATCTACCGCGGCGCCCTCGACGACCAATACGGGATCAATTACAACCTCGAGGCGCCCAAGCATCCGTACCTACGGGACGCCGTCGCCGCCCTGCTCCGCGGGGAAAAACCTGCCGTGCAGGCGACCGCCGCCCCTGGATGCGAACTGGACCTGCCGGCCGCCGCTGACGCCAAGGCCACGGCGATCACCTACCACCGCGACGTGGCCCGCATCCTCCAGCAGAACTGCGTCTCGTGCCATCGCGAAGACGGCATCGCCCCGTTCGCGCTGGACGACATCGACGAGGTCAAAGACCGCGCCA
>CALPIW020000231.1 GCA_943323725.2 Polynucleobacter meluiroseus
AATCATTCTCGGGTCCCGGGTCTCGGCCGTCGGGTATCAGGTTCAGGTGTTCAGGTTCAGGTACAGGTTCCGGGCCTGATTCCCGCCCCCGCACCTGCGCCCGTACCTGAACCCGTAGCCGAGACCTGAGACCCGAAGTTATAACACCCCAGCCAATCATCCGGTCTCCCCTTGAGCCGTTTGATCTCTGGGCCTCCGGGCCTCTCTGTGCCCCCTAACCGCTCACCGCCAACCGCTTCCACCCATAGGGATCGGCCTCAGGCCGATCCCTATGACGCATCTATCTATCCAGATATTTAGATGTACGACTTGCCATCCGCCCGTCCCCCCGTTTGTTTCCCTGGTCTTATGGCAAGCCACGCCTCCTTCATCTTCTCGTCCGAATCCGTCGGCGAGGGCCACCCTGACAAGGTCGCCGACAGCATCTCGGATTCCGTCCTCGACGCCTGCTTCGCGCAGGACCGGTTCTCCCGCGTCGCCTGCGAGACCCTGGTCAAGAGCGACCACGTCGTCATCGCCGGCGAACTCACCACCAAGGCCAAGGTCAACTTCGAGGAAGTCGTCCGCGCCGCGATCCGTGACATCGGCTACGTGAACGACGACGACGTCTTCCACGCCGACAAGGTCTTCATCACCAACCTGCTCACCAAGCAGTCCCCGGACATCGCCCAGGGCGTCGACGAGCGTAAGGCCGAAGGCAAGAAGCACGCCAAGATGGGCGCCGGCGACCAAGGCATCATGTTCGGTTACGCCACCACCGAGACCCCCGAGCTCATGCCGGCCCCGGTGATGTTCGCCCACCGCCTCAACCGCGAGCTGGCCCGCATCCGCAAGTCCGGCGCCAAGGGCACCGAGTGGATCCGCCCGGACTGCAAGTCGCAGGTCGCCGTGCGCTACGAAGACGGCCGCCCGGTCGCCATCGAGAACGTGGTCATCTCGACCCAGCACACCGATGACGTCTCGCACCGCCAGATCGAGAAGTTCTGCATCGAGCAGGTCATCCGTAAGAGCCTCCCGAAGGAACTCGTCAGCAAGAAGACCGAATACCTGATCAACCCGACCGGCCGCTTCGTCGTCGGCGGCCCCCAGGGCGACTGCGGCCTCACCGGCCGTAAGATCATCGTCGACTCGTACGGAGGCATGGGCCGCCACGGCGGCGGCGCCTTCTCGGGCAAGGATCCGACCAAGGTCGACCGTTCGGCGGCCTACATGGCCCGCTGGGTCGCCAAGCACATCGTCGCGTCCGGCGCCGCCGAACGCTGCGAACTGCAGGTCGCCTACGCCATCGGCCACCCGGAGCCGACCAGCATCCACCTCGACACTTTCGGCACGGGCGAAATTCCGGACGAGCAGATCCTCGCCGCGGTGAAGAAGGTCTTCCTCTTCAATCCCGCCGAGATCATCCGCCAGCTCGACCTCCGTCGCCCGATCTACCGTGCGTCGACCCACTACGGCCACTTCGGCAAGAAGGGCCTGCCCTGGGAAATCACGTCGAAGCTCCCGGCCTTCCACAAGGCCCTCATCAAGTAAGCCCCCGCTTACCCGCCTAACCGCCACCCGCTTACCGCTAACCGCTAACACCTCCTCCTTATGGCCACCACCCTCACCAAATCCTCCTCCAAATTCACGGACTTCAAAGTCGCGGACCTCGGTCTCGCCGAGTGGGGCCGCAAGGAACTCCAAGTCGCCGAGCACGAGATGCCCGGCCTCATGGCCCTGCGCAAGAAGTACGGCAAGAAGAAGCCCCTCAAGGGCGTCCGCATCGCCGGCTCGCTGCACATGACCATCCAGACGGCCGTCCTCATCGAGACGCTCGTCGAACTCGGCGCCGACGTGCGCTGGGCCTCCTGCAATATCTTCTCCACGCAGGACCACGCCGCCGCGGCCATCGCCAAGGCTGGCATCCCGGTCTTCGCCTGGAAGGGCGAGACGCTCGTCGAATACTGGGAGTGCACCATGAAGGCGCTCACCTGGGCCAACGGCGACGGACCTGAACTCATCGTCGACGACGGCGGCGACGCGACCCTCCTCATCCACAAGGGCTACGAGCTCGAGAACGGTTCGAAGTGGGCCTGGTCTCCTTCGGAATCCGAAGAAGAGCAGATCATCAAGAACCTCCTCAAGAAGGTCGCCAAGGAAAAGCCCGGCCACTGGCATAAGGTCGTGAAGAGCTGGAAGGGCGTCTCGGAAGAGACCACCACCGGCGTCAAGCGTCTCTACCGCATGCTCGAAGACGGCTCCCTCCTCGTGCCGACGGTCAACGTCAACGACACCGCCACGAAGTCGAAGTTCGACAACCTCTACGGCTGCCGCGAATCCCTCGTCGACGGCATCAAGCGCGCCACCGACGTCATGATCGCCGGCAAGGTCGCCCTCGTCATCGGTTACGGCGACGTCGGCAAGGGCTCGGCCCAGTCCCTCCGCGGCCTCGGCGCCACGGTCCAGATCGCCGAGATCGACCCGATCTGCGCGCTGCAGGCCGCGATGGAAGGCTTCCGCGTCGTGACCGTCGAGGACACCCTCGGCACCACCGACATCTACGTCACCGCCACGGGCAACAAGGACATCATCACGCTCGAGCACCTCACCAAGATGAAGGACCAGGCGATCGTCTGTAACATCGGTCACTTCGACAACGAGATCCAGGTCGTCCGCCTCAACGCCCACAAGGGCGCGAAGAAGGACACCATCAAGCCGCAGGTCGACCGCTACACGTTCAAGGACGGCCGCCAGCTCTACATGCTCGCCGAAGGCCGCCTCGTGAACCTCGGTTGCGCCACCGGTCACCCGTCCTACGTGATGTCGACCTCGTTCGCCAACCAGGTCCTCGCCCAGCTGCACCTCTGGGAGACGCGCGCGACCGCCAAGCCCGGCGTCGTCGTCCTCCCGAAGCACCTCGACGAAGAAGTCGCCCGCCTCCACCTCGGTAAGCTCGGCGCCAAGCTGACGATCCTCTCCAAGGAGCAGGCCTCGTATATCGGCGTCAACCAGTGCGGACCGTTCAAGCCGGACAGCTATCGTTACTAACGCGGGCGAAGCCCGCGAGGGGACACGTGGGCAAGGGGACACGTGGACACGGGGAATTCAAGAGGGCGCCTACGGGCGCCCTTTTTGTTTTTATCTCCTAACCGCCAACCGCTAACCGCTACCACCTGATATGGGTAGGGACAGCACCACGTGCTGTCCTAGGTGTATCGGGTAGGGATGCGATGACATCGCATCCGTTCGAATCTAGGGCGGACGCGTCACCGACACGTCCCTACCCCGAGACAGAATCTCAAAGGGAGACCGGAAACCGGATAGGATGCTGCGGGCATGAAATCATTCTCAGGTGACGGGTGCCGGCCATCGGGGCCTCAGCCCTTCGGGGATCGGCAGTTTGGCCATCAGCTCCCGGCTTCAGGATTCGGCG
>CALPIW020000232.1 GCA_943323725.2 Polynucleobacter meluiroseus
CGCACGACCCCGGGCTACCCGGGCGAAGAAGGCAAGTTCCGCATCGTGCTCAAGACGATCGCCGACATCGGCCTCGTGGGCTACCCCAACGCCGGCAAGTCGACCCTGACCAATCTCCTCACGGCCGCCCGTCCGAAGATGGCGCCGTATCCGTTCACGACCCTCCACGTCAACGTGGGCGTGATCGACTACACCGACCGCTTCGACCGCATCGTGATGGCGGACATCCCGGGTCTCATCGAAGGCGCGCATGAGAACCGCGGCCTCGGCCACCAGTTCCTCCGCCACGTCGAGCGCTGCTCGCTCCTGGTCTTCATCATCGACATGGCCGGCAGCGAAAACCGCGAGCCGTGGGAGGACCACCGCATCCTCGAGCGCGAACTCCGCCTCTACTCCCCGATCCTCGCGTCCAAGCCGCGCATCATCGTGGCCAACAAGATGGACCTCCCGGAAGCCGCCGCGAAACTCAAGAAATTCCAAGAACGCGTGAAGGACATGGTCATCCCGATCTCCTGCTACTCGCAGGAAGGTATCCAGGAATTCCGCGATAAGCTCTGGGCCGCGGTCAAAGGCCCGGCCGATCAGCGCCCGAAGGCTCCCGCTCCTTACGTCGAGCCCGCCGTGGCCAAGCGCCTGGCGAAGGTGCATTCCGGCAAGGTCGTCGCCCCGAAGGCCAAGGCCAAGCCGGTTGCGAAGAAGTCGGCTAAGCCCGTGGCCAAGAAGGCCGTGAAGAATTCCAAGAAGGTCGCGCCGAAGGCCAAGCCCGTCGTCAAGAAGGCTTCCAAGGTCGTCGCGAAGAAGTCCGCCAAGAAAGCGCCCGTCAAGGTCGTCGCCAAGAAGAAGGCCGCCCCGGTGAAGAAGGCGGCCTCGAAGTCGAAGGCGAAGAAGAAGTAAGTTACTTCTGCTCCGACGTTCCCTTGAGTTCCTTGAACTTGAGGGACTCGGAGTTGAGGCAGTAGCGCAGGCCGGTCGGGGCCGGGCCGTCTTCGAACACGTGCCCGAGGTGGCAGTCGCAACGCGCGCAGAGGATCTCGGTGCGGCTCATGCCGTGGCTAGAATCGGTGATGGTGGCGATGTTCTCCTTCGACACGCCCTGGAAGAAACTCGGCCAGCCGGTGCCGGAGTTGAACTTAGCGTTGGAGGAGAACAGCGGCAGGTCGCAGCAGACGCAGTGGTAGGTGCCGGACTTCTTGTTGTCGAGCAGGGTGCCGCAGAACGGACGTTCGGTGCCCTTGGCGCGCGTGACGAAATACTGGTCGGGCGTGAGCATGGCCGCCCACTCGGCGTCGGTCTTCACGACCTTGTCGACGAGCACGGGCTTGCCGACGCCGCCCTTGCCGTCATCGAGCGTGACGAGCACCTGGGAGACTTTGGACTGGGGGGCGGAGTCTTTCATGGGAGAGGCGGCAGCGGCGGGCGTGGCGATCGGCTGGGCGGGGGCCTTCTGGTCGGCTTCGGACGAGCAGGCGACGAGGGCGCAGGCGAGCGCGGCGAAGGACAGGCGGAGAGCGGTGTGCATGGCTTAGCTGAAGGATTTGCCGCAGCCGCAGGTGCTGGAGGCGTTGGGGTTACGGACTTCGAAGCCCTTGCCGTGCAGGCCGTCGTCGAAGTGCACGGTGGAACCATCGAGGTAGGCGTGGCTGGTCGGATCGATCAGGATCTTGAGGCCCTGGCTCTCGAACTCGAGGTCGCCGTCCTTGCGCACGTCGAAGGCCATGCCGTATTCGAAACCGGAGCAGCCGCCCGTCTCCACGAGGACGCGGAGGACGGACTCAGGGTTGGCCTGGGCTTTCTGGAGCACCTGGATCTGCTGGGCAGCGGCTTCGGTGAGGTTGATCATGACTCCAAGTTTAGGGGCATTCGGCGAGAGTCAAGGGGCGGCTCGGGCTTTGGGCTTTTCCTTGGCTAATCAGGCCGTTCGGACAGAATGGGCTTACCCCACTCATGTCCTCCGTCTTTGTTCGTATCCTGGCCCTCTCCGTATTCCTGGCCTTCGTGTTTAACTTCGTGATGATGGGGGTGGTCGCGCTCGTGGGTTGGGATGGCAGCTCGCTGACCCTGAAATCCCTGCTGGGCGCCGATATCTTCGAGGTCTCGGGAAAAGACTGGTTCTGGGTCCTGCTGCTCTGGGGGTTCGCGCTCCTGCAGTCCTGTCTGTTGCTCCTGCCTTTGCCGGTCGCTCCTTCGACAGGCGGGAAGGTCCCGCTCGGACCGCGCGTCATCGCGGCAGCTTTCCTCGGCGGGTTGTTCCTCGCGATCCCGCTGCTTGCTTCGGTCGACCTCTATTATCTCTCGGCGGACGCCGATCCGAAGGGGTTTAATGCTGAACCCTATGTGGTTGGCGCCTTGGCGGTCTGGGTGGTCTCGTGGCTGATCTGGATTCCGATCCTGCTGCACCGTTCGCGTGGTCAGGCGGATACGGTCGAGCGCTTCGTGGGTAAGAATATCGCGGGCTCCGCCGTCGGCTTAGCCCTGTGTCTGCCTTGGTATTTCGTGCTGCGTCGTAAGCAGTCCTGCTTCTGCGGACTGGGTACGTTCTGGGCGCTGGTGCTCGGCCTGTGGTCCCTGCTGGTGATCGGCGGGCCGCTGCTCTTCGTGCTGGCGCGCGACCGTCGTCTCCGCGCAGGGGTGCGCGAGGGCTGAACTCAGAGGCCGCAGCCTTGCTGGGTCTCGCGCGTCGGCCGCGCGATGAGTCCGCGGTTCGGCTCGTCGGGATAGGTCTCGCCCGCGCGCGTTCCGAGCAGGTGCGCGTCGCAGCACTTCAACAGGTCCGGCAGGTTCTCGGTCCGGCGCATGTCGTGCAGGAACTTGCCTTCTGTGTCCACGGCGAGGCCGATGAAGTTGAGGAATTTCTTGAGGCGCCCGGCCTGCTTCTCCGTCGCCTTGGCGGCGTCGCAGCATTCGTCGGCGAGCTCCTGGATATAAGTCCGCACGTCGGCCAGCGTGGGCTTGAACGGCGTCAGGCCCTGCTGAACTTCGCGCCACTGGCGGAAGACCCACGGGTTCCGGATGGCGTGCCGGCCCATCATCATGCCGTAGGCCTTGGTCTCGGCCAGCAGGCGCTGGGCCTTGGCGGCTGAGGTGACGTCACCGTTGGCGATGACGGGGCAGGGGACGGACGCGACGGCCTTGGCGATGGCGACGTAATCCACTTCCGACCAGTAGAGGCCTTTGACGGTGCGGCCGTGCACGGTGAGGAGGTCGACCTGATGCTTGGCGACGATCGCGAGGATCTCGTCGAACCGCTCCTGGCCGTCGAAGCCGATGCGCATCTTGACGGTGAAGAGGCCGGGGATCTCCTGCCGCATGGCGCCGATGAGTTCGTCGATCTTGGCCGGGTCGCGCAGGAGGCCGCCGCCGACGTTCTTGCGGTAGACCTTGGGCGCGGGGCA
>CALPIW020000233.1 GCA_943323725.2 Polynucleobacter meluiroseus
GGTTGTATTGCCGGATGGCGGACAGTCGGCGATGGGCCGTGCCGACCAGCGCGGCATGGCGGTGCAGGAAGAGGTAGGCGTAGGCCTGGCGGTTGAAGCGACCCACGCGCCCGCGCAGCTGATAGAGCTGCGCCAGGCCGAACCGGTCGGCCCCCTCGATGATGAGCGTGTTGCAGTTCGGGATGTCCAGTCCGGTCTCGATGATGGTCGTGCAGACGAGCACGTCGTATTCGCCCGCGACGAAGGCCGACATGACTTCTTCGAGCTGACCGGCCGGCATCTGGCCGTGGCCCACGATGATACGCGCCTTGGGCACGAGCGCGGCGATCCTTTCGGCGACGGCCTGGATCGTCTCGACGCGGTTGTGCAGGTAGAAGACCTGGCCGCCGCGGGCCAGCTCGGCTTTCACGGCGTCGCGGACGAGTTTCTCGTCATAGCTCCGGACGATGGTGCGGATGGGCAGGCGTTCGCGCGGCGGAGTCTCGATCACGCTGAGGTCGCGCGCACCGACGAGCGCGAGGTAGAGCGTACGCGGGATGGGCGTCGCGCTCATGGCGAGCACGTCCACCTCGGTGCGCAGCTCCTTGAGGCGCTCCTTGTGGCGGACGCCGAAGCGATGCTCTTCGTCGATGATGACGAGGCCGAGCCGGCCGAAGCTGGTGCCGTCGGACAGCAGGGCGTGGGTGCCGACGACGACGTCGACGGTCCCCGCCGCGGCGCGCGCCCGGACGTCGGCCTTCTGCTTGGCGGTGCGGTAACCGCTCAGGAGTTCGACGGAGACGGGCCAGCGCGCGAGGCGCTCCTTGAAGCTTTCGAAGTGCTGTTGCGCGAGGACGGTGGTGGGCGCGAGGATCGCGACCTGGCGTCCGCCGAGGACGCATTTGAACGCGGCGCGGAGGGCGACCTCGGTCTTGCCGAAGCCGACGTCGCCGCTGACGAGGCGGTCCATGGGCGCGGGGCGTTCCATATCCGCTTTCACGTCGATGATCGCCCGGGTCTGGTCCGGCGTCTCGCGATGCGGGAAGGACCGTTCGAACTCGCCCATCCAGGCGTTGTCCGCGTCCTTGGGGTGCGTGATGCCGGGCTTGGTCGAGCGGGCGGCCTGCATGGCCAGCAGCTGCGCGGCGAGGTCGGCGGTGGCCTTCTCGGCGGCCTTGCGTGACTTCTCCCAGCCGCCTCCGCCGAGTTTGGACAGTTTCGGGATGGCCCGGCCGATGCCGATGTAGCGCGTGAGGAGATGCGACTCCCGCACGGGGAGGTGCAGCATCGATTTCAGGGCGAACTCCAGGCCGATGAAATCCTCGGTACGCCCGTTGTGCTCGTGGGCCTTGATGCCGCGGAAGAGGCAGACGCCTTGCGTGGCGTGCACGAGCGCGTCGCCGTCGGCGAGTTCGCCGAAGTCGAGCGCGCGGCCGACGGCGGCGCGGATGGCGGTACGGCGGCGCGGCAGGACGGCGAGCGGACGTTTGCGTCGGCCGAAGAGCTCGCGTTCGGTCAGCAGGAGCAGGCCGTCCTTGAGCAGGCCGGGCAGCTTGTCCGGGGCGATGAGGATGCCCCCGCCGAAGCGTCCGTGCGTGATGCGTGGCGCGAAACCGCGGATCTTGGCGCTGGCGACCTCGGCGTTGAGCCGATCGACGGAGCCGTCGGTGTCGCCGGCGAGCAGGCAGGGACGCCCGTCCTTGGCCAGCGAGGCGGCGGCCCGGAGGAGGGCGGGGCGGGTCTCGGTGCTGTCCGTCGCAGAGCCGATGAGCAAGGATTCGGCGGGCGTCGAGTCAAGGGCGTGCGCCGCGTAGCCGAGCGGCGCATCGTCGGTCTCCTCGAGCACGAGTTCGTCGACCTTGGCCGAGTGCAGTTCGGCGCAGAGGACATCCTCGTGGCAGCGGTCCACCGAGATGACGAGCGCGTCGGCCGGCAGGTGCCGGAAGAAAGGGGCCTCGGGGGCTGAGCCGGAGTCGTCGCGCGGCGCGCAGATGACGAGGCCGTCGACCTCGCCTTCGCTGCGCTGGGTCGCGGGATCGAACGGACGGAGCGACTCGACGACGTCACCGAAGAGGTCGATGCGCACGGGCATCTGCGCGTTCAGCGGGTAGACGTCGAGGATGCCGCCGCGGAGGGCGTATTCGCCGGGTTGTTCGCAGAGGGCCTCGTGGGCGTAGCCGAAGTCTTCGGCGAGGCGCTTCGCGAAATCACGTAGGGTGAGCTTCTCGCCCTTGCGGACCACGATCTCGGCCTTGGCCGTGGCTTCGGGGGCGGGCGAGCGACGGGTGAGCGAGCCGGGCGTGCAGGCGATGAGCAGCGGCCGCTTCGCGTCATGGTTGCCATGGCGCAGGAGCGAGAGGACGCCGAGGAGATCGCAGTCGGCTTCGAAGGCCGGAACGGCCGCATCGGCTTCGGTCAGGGTGCGGGCGACTGGCTGGGCGTCATTGAGCAGGGTCAGCAGCTGGGCGGTCTCTTCGGCGAAGGTCTCCGCCGCGCCGAGGTTCGAGGCCAGGAAGACGATCACGCGCCGTTCGGCGCCTTCCGAACAGGCGCAGGCCGCCCAAGCGTGCGAAGGCACGCCGGTCAGGGCACGGCGTGGCTGAGCGGACATGCCGCTATCGAGGCGGGAAGCCCCGATGCGTCAAACCCAACCCCTTACTTCAGCACGACTCCGGCGATTTCGTCCCAGAGTTCGTCGATCTGCGAGGGCTTCTTCACGGGCCGGCCGGCTTCGGCGAACCAATAGCGGGCGTTGCCCAGGTCGCCTTCGATCAGGTGGAGGAGCGCATGGAGCCAGGAGCCGACGGGAGTCTCGATGTCCTGGGCGATATTGTGCGCCGACTCCCAGTCGCCCTTCTTGATGAACCAAAGCGACTGCGCCTCGCGTGAGAGTCCGCGAGGCGGCTGCGCGTCGGCTTCCGCGGAGGACTTCAACTGGGCCGGCGTCATGGCTCAGCGGGAGGTGTGCAGGCGCGAAAGGGCGTCAGCGGCCTCGGACGGCAGCTCCTTGAGGATCTTGGCGGCGTCGTTCTGTCCTCGCTGGATCTCCGGCAGGCCCATCGTGCCTTCCAGACGGGCCAGCTCTGCGGCGTCCTTATCGACGCCCGTGAGCTGGCTCAGGACGAGTCTCCACGCGTAGGCCTGGGAAAGGTCGCGCGGGGCTTTGACGCCTTTCTCGAGCCGCTCGGCCATCGCCCGGATTGCGGTCAGGTCGCGGCGCATCGCCGATCGTCGGAGGAGCTCCGTGCCGAGCTCGTAGTTGCGCGGCATGCCCGGGACGCCTTCATCATGACCTTCGGACATCATGCGTAAGGCGATACGTTCGCCGGCGTCCGCGCCGCGGCGGTAGTAGGCGAAGGCTTCCTTCATGGCGGTCTCGTAGTCCGAA
>CALPIW020000234.1 GCA_943323725.2 Polynucleobacter meluiroseus
CGACCCGGGCGACGTGACCATCCGCCGCCTCAACCGCGCGGAGTATAATCAGACCATCCGCGACCTCTGCTTCCTCGACGAGAATTTCTCCGCCGACTTCCCGGCCGACGACACGGGCTACGGCTTCGACAACATCGGCGACGTGCTGACGTTCTCGCCGGTCCATCTGGAGCGGTTCCTGTCCGTCGGTGAGGCGATCGCCGCCAAGGCGATGCCCGACAAGGCCGGCGAAATGGAAGGCACGGGTCTCGCGATGGTCGAGATGTCGCCCAAGGGCAAACGCGAGAGCCAGCAGCGCTTCTTCGATCCCGCCCCGACCCTCACGGGCCCGATGACGGCCACGCGCGACGGCGACTACGTGATCTCGGTCAGCCTCCGCTCGACGGGCTCCGCCGGCGACCCGCCCCCGAAGGTCGCCTTCCTCGTCGACGGCCGCGAAGTCGGCACCTACCAGTTCAAGCAGGTGAAGAAGTCCGAGGTCGCCGAGGCCAAGGTGACCCTCACGGCCGGCCCGCATGACTTCACGCTGAAGTGGCTCAATCCGCCGGCGAAGATCACGGGCAACGCCCGCACGCTCTCCGGCCTCCGCCTCCGCCTGCTCGGCCCGAAGGACACGCGCACGGAACTCCAGCGCCGCCTGGCCCTGGTCATCGGCACCAAGTTCGGTACGGCCCGCGCCCAAGCGGTCGCGAATTCCTTCGTGAGCCGCGCCTTCCGCCGTCCGGCCACCCCCGCCGAGCTCAATCGCTACGTGAAGGTGTTCCTCGACGCCGAGAAGGCCAAAGGCAGCTGGGAAGCCGGCGCCCAGGCGATGATCGCCCTGGTGCTGGCCTCGCCGAAATTCATCTTCCGCGCCGAACAGGATGAGACCCCGACGGCCAAGGACGCGCATCCGATCAGCGAATTCGCGCTGGCTTCGCGCCTCAGCTATTTCCTCTGGGGTTCGATGCCCGACGACGAACTCTTCCAGCTGGCCTATGCGAAGAAACTTTCGGCCAACCTCGAGGCGCAGACCCGCCGCCTGCTCAAGGACCCGCGCTCCCGTTACCTGACCGAAGGCTTCGGGCTGCAGTGGCTCCAGCTGCGCCAGCTGGCCACGGTCTCGCCCGATCCGGCCATGTTCCCGGCCTTCAATGACGCGGTCCGCGCCTCGATGATCAAGGAGACGGAACTGTTCTTCGCCGAGATCGTCCGCGAGGACCGCAGCGTGCTCGACCTGATCGACGCCGACTTCACCTATCTCGATCGTAATCTCTCGCAGTTCTACGGCCTGCCGGGCGAATTCTCGCGCGGTCGCGGCCAGAGCGAGTTCATCCGCGTGACGCTGCCGCCTGGCGAGCGCGGCGGCATCCTCACGCATGCGTCGATCCTCACGGCGACTTCCAACCCGACGCGCACGTCCCCGGTGAAGCGCGGCAAGTGGATCCTGGAGCAGATCCTCGGCTCGCCGCCGCCCCCCGCGCCGCCCTCCGTCCCGACCCTCGAAGGCCAGCAGCTCAAGGGTAACCTCCGCCAACGCATGGAGCAGCATCGCGCCGATCCGGCCTGCGCCTCATGTCACTCGCGCATGGACGCCATCGGCTTCGCGTTCGAGCGGTTCGACGCGGTCGGCCAGGTCCGCCAGAGCGATGAAGGCCAGCCGATCGATCCCGCCGGCAAGCTGCCCGACGGCCGCGCCTTCGCCGGTGCGGGCGAGCTGAAGAAGCTCCTCCTTGCCGACAAGGAAAAGGTGGTCCGCAATCTCTCCTCGAAGCTGCTCACGTTCGGCCTCGGTCGCGGTCTCGATTACTACGACGGTCCGGCGGTCGACAAGATCACCGAAGCGGCCCTCAAGGCCGACGGACGTTTCTCGGCCCTGGTCCTCGGGGTGGTGCAGAGCGACCCTTTCCGCCTCCGCCGGGGAACTTCGCAGGTTGAATCCCCGTCCGAACCTCTTAAGAAATAATCACCCCTGTCATGAAGACCGAACTCCTCCCCCGCCGCACGCTCCTCAAGGGCCTGGGCGCCGTCATGGCCCTGCCGTGGCTCGAGGCGATGGGCCTTCAGACCGGCTGGGCCGCCGGCAACACGCCGACGAAGCAGGCCGCGCCGAACCGCATGGCGATCCTGTACGTCCCCAACGGGGTGAACATGGACGGCTGGCGCGTCGGCAACGAAGGGTCTTTGCCTTCCAAGCTGCCCGCGATCCTCGCGCCCCTCGCGGCCCACAAAGCCGACTTCTCGGTGCTCACCGGCCTCACCGCCGACAAGGCCCGTTCCCACGGCGACGGCGGCGGCGACCACGCGCGCGCGATGTCCGCCTTCCTCACGGGCGCGCAGCCCCGCAAGACCGACGGCGCCAACATCCGCGCGGGCGTCTCGGCCGACCAGCTCGCCGCCGCCCGCATCGGCGAACACACGCGCCTCGCCTCCCTCGAGATCGGCACCGAAGCCAGCAAGCTCGCCGGCGGCTGCGACTCGGGCTACTCCTGCATCTACCAGTCCAACATCTCCTGGCGCTCGGCGACGCAGCCGATGCCCAAGGAAGTGAACCCGAAGCTGATCTTCGAGCGGCTCTTCGGCTCGGGCACCGACCTCGAGCGACAGCGCCGCGACGCGCAGCGCAAGTCCGTCCTCGACGCGGTGCGCGAAGACTTCCGTGAGCTCAACGTGCGCCTCGGCGCCGACGACCAGCGCAAGCTCGACGAATACTTCACGGCGGTGCGCGAGATGGAAGTGCGCATCCAGAAATCCGGCACGTCCGGCCAGCCCAAGCTGCCCGTCGGCGTCCTCACGCCCCGCGGCATCCCGGAAAGCTACGCCGAACACCTGCGCCTCCTGGCCGACCTCATGGTCCTCGCGTTCCAGACCGACACGACCCGCGTGGCGACGTTCGTCCTGGCCAACGAAGGCAGCAACCGTTCGTACCCGTTCATCGGCGTGCGCGACGGCCACCACAGCATCTCCCACCACGGCCACGACCCGGTGAAGCTGTCGAAGATCAAAGACATCAACGTCTTCCACGCCACCCAGCTGGCCTACCTCCTCGACCGCCTGAAGTCCGTCAAGGAAGGCGACGGCAACCTGCTCGATCACTCCATGATCGTCTACGGCTCCGGCAACGGCGACGGCGACCGTCACAATCATGACGACCTCCCGATCCTGCTCGCCGGCAAGGGCTGTGGTACGATCCGCCAGGGCCGTCACATCGTGTATCCCAAGGAGACCCCGCTGAACAATCTCTGGGTCAGCATGCTCAACCGCATGGACATCCGCGACGTCCAGCTCGGCGACAGCACCGGCGAGTTGAAGAAATTGAGCTAAGCTCTCTCTGCCTTGGGTAGGGATGCGATGACATCGCATCCGCTGTCTGGCTCCGTTCGCC
>CALPIW020000235.1 GCA_943323725.2 Polynucleobacter meluiroseus
CCTGCCTTGATCGCCGGGAGCAGGCCTTCGGCGGCCTGCAGTGACTTGGCCTTGGCTTCGTCGTCGTTCGCATAACCGAACTCGGTCTTGTACAGCGCCCAATCCTTCGGACTCCCCTTGCTCTGGTGCGTCAGGGCGACGCCCCCCGGCCAAGAACGGATATCACAGACACCATTGTCCAGGTAGAGCACGCTCACGCGGTCGGGGTGCAGACGCGTCCAGGCATTGATATATAATCCGCCGCGCGAGATACCGAGGAGTGCCGGCTTGGCCGAGAGCCCACGCTGGGCGCGCAGTTCCGCGTAGACCTTTTCCCAAGTCGCCATTGAGCGGGCGGAGCCGAACTGGTTGCTCACGCCGACGTAGACGACGTGCCAGCCTTTCTCGACGAGCCCGTCCTCGAGCTTCTTGAGGTGGCCGCCGAACTCGCCGACCCAAAGCCAAGGCTTACCCGGGGCGGCCTGCGCCGGGACCTTCACGGTCACCGCCTTCCCGTCGATGGTCAGCTTCTCGACCGAGGCGGCCGAAGCGACAGCGCCAAAGGCCAATCCGAGCAGAGCGAGGAGAATACGGGGCATGGGGCAATTTATGTGCAAAGGTGCAAACGTGCAAAGGTGCAAATGTGGCGACCGAGGCCGATGCCTTAACTTTTGCACTTTTGCACAGGGGCCTTGGCCCCGATTTGCACTTTTGCACCTGAGCGGGCGCACCTGCTTCTTGCCTCCCTGCCCTAACTCACCCTATCTCTTCCTCCTATCCACTTATGAAACCCGTACTTCTGGTGATCCGCGACGGTTGGGGCGAAAACCACGACCCCAAGCATGACAAGTTCAACGCCGTGAAGCTGGCGAACATCCCGGTCTCGCGCGGCCTGACCAAGGATTGGCCCCGCACCGAGATCATGGCCCACGGACTCGATGTCGGCCTGCCGGTCGGCATCATGGGCAACTCCGAGGTCGGCCACCAGAACATCGGCGCCGGCCGCATCGTCGACCAGGAAATCGTCCGCATCGACAAAGGCCTCACCGATCCGGCCGCCATGCGCCAGATCAAGGCCTTCCGCGGCCTCGTCGAGAACGTCAAGGCCACCGGCGGCGCGGTCCACCTGATGGGCCTTTGCTCCGAAGCCGGCGTCCACTCCACCCTACCCCACCTCTACGCCCTTCTCCGCCTGCTGAAGGAAGAAGGCCTCTCCAAGGTCTACATCCACGCCTTCATGGACGGCCGCGACAGCCCGCCCACCTCGGGCCTCGGCTATCTCAAGCAACTCGAAGCCGAACTGGTGAAGATCGGCATCGGCAAGGTCGCCAGCGTCGCCGGCCGCTTCTGGGCCATGGACCGCGACAACCGCTGGGAACGCGTCAAGACCGCCTACGACGCCCTCACCGGCGCCGCGGCCCCGGAAGCCGCTTCGGCCGCCGAAGCGGTGCAGGCCTATTACGACAAGCCGACCGACGCCAACACGACCGGCGATGAGTTCGTCCCCGCCACCCGCATCAAGGGCACGGCCTTCATCCAGGACGGTGACTCGGTGCTGTTCTTCAACTTCCGCGGCGACCGCCCGCGTGAGATCACCCGAGCCTTCATCGATCCGGAGTTCAAAGGCTTCCCGCGCGCGAAGCTGCTCAAGATCTTCTACGCCACGCTGACCAACTACGAGAAGGGCCTCTGCCCCAACGTGGTCTTCGACAAGCCCGCCAAGATGGTGAACATCCTCGGCGAGTGGGTCGCCAAGCAGGGCATCCCGCAGTACCGCACGGCGGAGACCGAGAAGTTCCCGCACGTGACCTTCTTCTTCAACGACTACCGCGAAGAAGCCTTCGCCGGCGAAGAGCGCGGCATGGCGCAGAGCCCGAAGGAAGTCTCGACCTATAACCAGAAGCCCGAGATGTCGGCGGCGCACGTCACCGAGATGGCCAAGGCCGCGATCCTTTCCGGCAAGTACGGCCTGATCGTCGTCAACTACGCCAACCCGGACATGGTCGGCCACACCGGCGACCTCGCCGCGGTCTGCAAGGCCTGCGAAGCGGTCGACAGCGGCCTCGGCGTCCTCCTCGCCGCCATCGACCAGGTCGGGGGCAAGGCCCTCGTCACGGCCGACCACGGCAACGCCGACCAGATGTGGGAGCCGGAAGAAAACTGCGCCCACACGCGCCACACGCTCAGCCCCGTTGAAGTTATCCTTTACGGCGCCGGCTGCAAATCGCTCAAGACCCGCCCGACGGGTCGCCTCGCCGACGTCGCCCCGACCCTGCTCGCCCTCATGGGCCTGCCGAAGCCGGCGGAGATGACCGGCGAGTCGCTGATCGCATAAAGGACGGCGAAGCCGTCAAGGTAGGGACGGCTCTCCGAGCCGTCCTTTTGTTTTTAACAGACGGCGGGCTCGGAGAGCCCGCCCTACCTAAGCAACATGGTAGGGACGCCTCTCCGAGGCGTCCACCCGCATGACGCCATCATCCAGTCCAGGTATGCGGCCAATCCTCGGGACGCTCGACGAGACCAGCACGAACTGGATTCATTCGGACATACTTGGCTTTCTCATCAAACTCCTTCCTGGATCTTAAACGGTGATCAAAGAAGTCACGCTGCCATAAGATGCCAAGATGACGGGCCCACCAACGCTTAAGTTGGGCGACCTCGTGCCGCATCCCCTTGGATCGATTCCATCGCGCAATCAGGTGCAAGTGGTCGGGCATCAACGTGCAAAGGCGCACATAAAGCCTGCCTTCGACTTGGGCCTGCGAAAGGCTGGCCCTGATTCCACGGCTGACCTCATCGCGAGTCAGCGGCGTCGTACACGGGCGCCGACAGCAGATCGTCACGAACCAAAGGTCATCCGGATCCACCCAAGTCGGCACTCCGTGAGGCAATCGCTTTCGAATCGGCGGCATGACAGTATCTTAGGCAGCCAGCGCGGAAGATTAAGTCCGTCAAATACCCAGCGCATGGATGGGGAGTCTCCCCGATTCGAAATCTCAGGGCGGGCTCGGAGAGCCCGCCCTACCTCAACGCATCGGGTAGGGACGCCTCTCCGAGGCGTCCTATTTATCTGCCTACGCCCGTCGCGAAACTGATGCCGAGCGAATCGGCGACGGCGCGGACGATCTCGATCTCGGCGGGCTCGGCACGTCCGTCGTGCAACATGGCCGCACCGATGGCGCGGACGAACTGACGGCGGGCCGGCACGCCCTGTCCGGCGATGACGGCCAAGGCTTCATCGACCTTGGCGAGGTCGACCGAAGCCGGCGGCACCATCGTCGGCGACAAGCCGGCCATACCCAGCACGCCGGAGCCAAGCACGTAGGCCCGGCCTTGCGCCGCAGGATTCTCACCGGAGGTCTGCACGACCGCGGAAAGG
>CALPIW020000236.1 GCA_943323725.2 Polynucleobacter meluiroseus
AGCGCGTCGACGAGCGTCATGAAATCGAGGGGCGAACCGAAGCGGTGCGTCGGGGCGTAGAAGCCCGTGACCTGATAGCCCCAGGAACCGTCGAAGGGATGCTCGGACGGCGGCATCAGTTCCACGTGGGTGAAGCCCATATGTACGCAGTAGGCGGCGAGCTGCTCGCCGAGTTCGCGGTAGTTCAGGACGCGGCCGCCTTCTTCGGGCACGCGGCGCCAGGAGGCCAGATGCACCTCGTAGACGGACATCGGCCGGGAGCGCAGGTCGCGCTGGCGACGGGCCTCCAACCAGGCCGAGTCATGCCAGACGAAGCCCGAGAGGTCACAGACGATCGCCGCGTGATTCGGGGAGGGCTCGAAGTGCAGCGCGTACGGATCGGTCTTGAGGAAAGGCGTGGTGTCGTGCGGACCGACGATCTCGTATTTGTAGCGCGCACCGGCGGCCAGGCCGGGGATGAAGATCTCCCAGATGCCGGAAGCCCCGAGGTTGCGCATCGGCTGGGCGCGGCCGTTCCAGAGATTGTGATCGCCCACGACGGAGACCCGCCGGGCGGACGGGGCCCAGACCGCGAAGGAGACGCCGCTGACGCCGTCGATGGTGCGCACGTGCGAGCCTAGCTTGTAGTGGGCCCGGTGATCGTCGCCCTTGCCGAGCAGGAAGAGGTCGTCCTCGGAGATCGTC
The DNA here is from genome assembly GCA_943323725.2 of Polynucleobacter meluiroseus. Lineage (GTDB taxonomy): Bacteria > Verrucomicrobiota > Verrucomicrobiia > Opitutales > UBA953 > UBA953. The sequence goes on from CALPIW020000236.1 coordinate 685, forward strand.
GGCAGGAAGCGGTACGGGTCGTCGACGTCGCGCCGGACGCCGTCGGGATAGGTCACGCGGAAACGGTAACGGAAAAGCGCGGAGCCGGGCAGTTCGACCTCGAAGACGCCGCTCGCGTGCAGGCGGGTCATCGGTACCGGTTTCCCGCCTTCAGGCAGCAGTTCGCAGGCGCTCGCCCAAGGCAGCAGCGCGCGGGCGACCAGACCCCCGCCTTCCAGCGGATGCAGGCCCAGGAATCGGTGCGGCGAGGTCTCCCTGGCATCCACCAGGGCGGTCAACTCTGCTGGACTCAGGCGCATCCCGGAAGCCTCCACGCCCGCCCGAGGGTCGGCAAGCGCTCATTACCCGAAAAGCCTTGAGGGAAACACCGGAGCGACAACTCTCGGCAGATGCCTGGCCGTAGCTTCTGGATCCTTGCCGCAAGCCTCTCCCTGTCCGTGGCGGCCATGGCCGCCGAACCGGCGCGGACGTCCGCCGGCCCCGTCCTCACCGGCGACTTCCACTCCGAAGAAGGCGGCAAGGTGATGGTCGGCACGAACGCCGAACTGGTCAGCGGCGAAACTTTCCTGTCGGCGAAGAAACTCCGTCTCGACTACCGCACCGGCGTGATCGTCGCCGAAGGCGAGGTCGTCTACGCGACCAAGAGCCTGCGCATCCTCGGCGCCAAGGTCGTCATCGACCCGCGCGCCGATGTGATCGAAGCCACCGACGTGCGCTTCGGTCGCGCCCCTGTCTACTTCACCGCCGAATCGCTGCGCATCGTCAAAGGCGACAAGCAGATCAAGGGCGTACGCGTGTGGAACAACGAACCCGCCGCGGCCGGCATGCATCTCAAGATCGCCGAGGCCTCCTACGTCGAGAAGGAAGACTGGCTGTCGCTGCGTAGCGCCACGCCTTACGTCGCCGGCGTGCCGATCTTCAACCTGCCCTACTACGGACAGTCGGGACTGGATTTTCCTTACGAGATCATGCTCAACACGGGCAGTGAGGACAAACAGGGCAGCTTCATCCGTTCCACCGTCCTGAACCGCGTCTCGCCTTCGCTCTGGCTGGGCGGACTCGTCGACTACTACAGCACATCCGGCTTCATGGTCGGACCCGCCCTGCGCGTGGACAACACCCGCCTGCCGGGCGTCGGTACGCGCTGGAAGGGCCGGATGCAGAGCGGCTGGATCGACGACCAGTCCACGCCCGTGGCGGACCTTTTCGGCCGCTTGCCGAACAGCCAGCGCGCGTTCTTCACCGGGGAGATCAACGGCCGCACGCAGGACGGCCTCGAGATCGCCGGCAACGCCTTCGCGCAGTCGGACCCCGACGTCCTCCGCGATTTCCGGCCGATGCTGATCGGCCCGAACGGCAATCCGCAGATCAACCTCGAGGTCGTCAAACCTTACGCCGGCGGCTACCTCTCGGCCGCCCTCACCGCGAAGGCCGACAACTACCAGGACGTCGTCCAGCGCCTGCCGGAATTCCGTTACGACCTGCCCACGACGCTCGCCGCTGACGACGGCTGGTCGCGGCGCGCCTTCCTCAGCCTCGGCTACTTCAGCGAGCGCCCCTCCGCCGAGCTGCCGTTGGCGGCCTTCCAGACCGCGACCTTGTCCGCCGATGCTTGGTCCACCGCGCGCGTCGACGGTTACTACGGCGTCAGCCGCACGCTGGTCGCCGGCGAATGGCTGAGTTTCCGTCCCGTCGCCGGCGTGCGCGCGACCGGCTGGTCCGAAGGCCTGAACGGCCAGGACGCCACGACCAAGGTCATTGGTCAGGCCGGCTTCGACGTCGAAGGACTCTTCACCGGCTCCTGGTCCGCGGACGCTCCGAACTGGAACATCGACGGACTTCGCCACAGCCTGCGCCCGATCCTCCAATACCGCGTCATGCCGGGCGCCGACCGCGAGATCGGCGTGGCCCCGATGACCCAACGCGCGGTCTCCGTCTCGGTGCTCGAAGAAGTCGACCTCGCGGACCGGCTCGACGCCGCTTCCACGACGGACCGTCAGGTGGCCCGCTTCGGCGTGCGTAACACCGTCGAGACCCGTGACGCCGTGACCGGCTCCCGCGAACTGCTCCGCGCGGACCTCTTCGCCGACTGGCGGCAGGGCCCGACGGACGCCGAGACCGGCCGCAGCGACCTGCTCGGTTCGCTGCAACTCAGCCCGACCCCTTGGATGACCCTCAGCTCCTCCGTGCGCATGCCCAACGGCGGCGGCGCCCCGCGGGAGTCGATCCAGACGATCGCCCTCAATTCCGGCGACTTCTGGCGCACCTCCTTCAACTGGATCGAGCTGCGGCAGGCCACCTCCGCCCGCCAGCTGTTCTGGGACACCCAGACCCGCCTGAACTCGGTCTATAGCGTCGTGACCGGGCTCAATTACGATGCGCAGATCGGCCAGGCCACCTTGGTCTGGGCCGGCCTGATCCAGCGGGTCGGAGACTCCTGGGAGGTCGAGTACGGCCTGAATAAGCGCATGGACCCGCTCAACCGGGGCATCAGCTCATTGGGCTTCCACCTGCGGGTGAGATTGTTCAAGTTCTGACCCGTGACGGACACCCCTTCAGACAACCCTTCGGTCCCCGTGGACGGCATCCTGCCGGCGCCGGACCTGCCGATCCGCCTCGACGTCTTCGAAGGCCCGCTGGACCTGCTGCTCTTCCTG
>CALPIW020000237.1 GCA_943323725.2 Polynucleobacter meluiroseus
CGCGTAAACTTCACCTTGCCGTCGGGCCCGAGCAAGCGGCGCTGGCTAGCGACTTCCTTCACGACGGCCTCGCCCCAGCCCCAATGGGTGGCCACGCGGGCGGTGGGTAGTGCGCGCTTGATCGCCTCGGCGGTGCGGGCGATGACCACGCGGTGGAAGTCACCCTCGAAGCGGGAGTAGCCCTGCACGCCCAGATCCTTGATCAGCTTTTCCGCCGTGAAATCGCAACCCGGGGCGTCGTGCTGGTGCAGCGCGTGGACCGCGACCCGGGCGGGCGTGGTCCCGGCTGCCTGGGCGAGGGCGTTACGGAAGGCGTCATGCCCTTCATTGGCGATGCCGATCCAGTCGACTGCGCAGAGGACGATCGGCTCGCCCGAGCCCGTGATCACCACGCCTCGGCAGCGCAGCGTCAGGTCATCGAGACGCTTGACCGGATCGTAGGCCATCGCCGAACCGAGGGGCGGCGTGGCATCGACGTCGAAGGTCGCGACCTTGACCGGTTCGGCGAGGCCGACGGCGGCGAGAAGCAGGAGGAGCGTGCGCATGGTCAGAGGGTTTTCACGAAGAGATTACGCCAGCGGATCTCGCCGCCGTGGGTCTGGAGCATGATCGGACCTTTCGAGGGGAGCGGCTTGGCGCGTTCCCAGTAGTTTTCCATCTTCGCGTGGTCGACGACCAAGCGGCCGTTGAGCCAGACCGTGGTGACATCGCCTTGTTGGACGATGCGGAAGGCGTTCCATTCGCCGAAGGGCTTGTCGGCGGCCACGAGGGGGTCGCGACCGGGGGCGCCGGGCGTATTGTTGAAAAGCCCTCCGGAGCCCAGGTGGGGTCTGCGGTCAGGCTTCTTCGGGTCGAAGACCTGATTGAGGTCCCAGATCTGCACCTGCGGCGTGCCGCGGAGGTAGATGCCCGAATCGGCCTTGGCGACCGTCTTATATTCGAGGCGGAGCTCGATGTCGCCGAACTCCTCGTCGGTCGTCGCGTAGGGTCCCGTGCCGGCGTTGACCAGTTCGCCATTCTCCACGCGCCAGTGCGACGGAAAATCCGCGCGTTGCTTGGCGAAGTCGGCCGCTTTCTTGTCGCCGGTCAGCTTCAGCCCTTGGTGCGGGTTGTGACCGTGCCAGCCGGAGAGATCCTGGCCGTTGAACAGGGCGCGGAAGCCCTCGGGCGGCGCCTCGGCGAAGAGGGGGAGGGAGAGCAGGCAGGCAAGGAGCGGGCGCATCTTATTTCAGGGTTTCGATGAAGGTGAGCAGATCGGCCATGTCTTGGGTCGTGAGGCCGCCTTCGAGTCCTTCCGGCATCAGGCTGCGACCGTCGGAGGAGCTGCCCGACACATCGGCGCGGAGGATCGTCTTCGAGACGCCGCCGGGCATCCTGAGCGTCAGCTGCGTGGCGGTGTCTTCGGCGATTACGCCGAGGTAAGACTCGCCGGCGCGCGTCTGCACCAGGAAGGACATGTATTGGGCGGCGATCTCCTTGTTCGGTTCGAGGATGGCCGTGAGCAGGGCGGGGCGGCCCTTGTTCTTCACCGTGAGCAGGTCGGGTCCGACTTCCATCCCTTGCCCGGCGGCCTGGTGACAGATCACGCAGGCGCGTTGATAGACCGTGAGGCCGCGGGTGGCGTCACCGGCGAGGTCCACGCTGGCGGCATACTTGGCCGTGACGACCTCGCGGGAAGGCGGGATCACCTCCGCGAGCGCCGTACGCGCCAGTGCGGCGACTTGGGCGTCCTTATGTTTGAGCAGCGACTGGACCTGACCGGCGTCTAAGGCCGAGGCGGGCAGCTGCTTGGACGCGACGGCGTTCAGTAGAGGCTTCACGCGATCGGGACGTTGGAGGAGCTGAGTCATCGCCTGGGTGCGGACCGAAGCGTCGAGGTCCTTCCATCGCTCGATAATCGTGAGGGTGAAGCCAGGGTCAGCCGTGGCGCCCCACTGAGTCAGCGCCGCCGCCTGGAGTTCGGCCGGCTGGTCGGCGGAGAGACAGGCCGTGAGGACGGGACGGCTGAGCTTGATGGGGGCGGCGGCCAGCAAAGCGAGGTGGTCGACGCGACGAGAGATTGACTGCTTGGGGTCGTTGACGACGGCGCCGGCCTCGGCGAACAGACGTGTCAGCTTCCCTGAAGAATCGGCTTTATCCAGCGAGGATCCCGCGCGGGCGAGTCCTTTCGCGAGCGCGCTCAGGTGAGCCGGTCGGGCTCCGACGCGGAGCACCAGGTCGAGCTGGGCGGGCCGGTCTTCCGCGGGCTGGGAGATCGCGCGGACCAAGATGAGTTGGGACAGGAATACTTCGGCCTGTGCGGCGAAGGTTTCGTCGGCCAGTGCCGGGAGCAACCGCCGGGAAAGCACCGTGGGGTGGGCGCTGAGGATGGCCGGGGCGATCCAAACGTGGGTGTGGTCGCGGCGGGCCAGCGTCACCAAGGCGGTCGAAAGATCGGTCGCGTCGTCGGCTGGCGTCACCCGCGCGAGCGTGAGCGCCGTCTGGAAGCGGAGACGAGCGTCCTCCGAGGCGGCATGACGCATCAGGGTGGCGGTCGCGCCACGGCTCAGGGGATGATCGCGATAGAAGTCGCCTGCCAGGAACGTGGCGCGTTCGCGGACGGCGGCGTCGGTATCGCCGAGGGCGGTGACCATGAGCGGTTCCGGCAGTTGCTTGGTCGCCGCCAGAAGGTTCAGCGCATGCAGGCGGGCGAGCGGGTTCGGGGCGGTCTGGAGCAGGCTCGCGAGCTGGGAGCGCGCGCCGGGATCGCGGTGTTCGTAGAGCAGGCGGGAGGCCGTATCGCGGTGCCAGCCGTTGGCGTGGGAGAGCGTCTCGATGAGCTGGGACGTCGTGGCTTTGGCCAGGTCGACCGAGGGACGGCGGACCCAGTCCTTGTCGTCAGGGACCAGGCGGTAGATGCGCCCGCGGTCATTGCCGTTGTTGAGGTCGAGGTGCTGCTTGATCTCGTCGGGGATGGCCCACGGATGCTCGATCACCTCGCGATACATATCGCAGACGTGCAGGCAACCATCGGGGGAGTTGGCGAAATTGACGACGCGGACCCAGGTGTCGCGGCTGGCGGCGAATTCGAAACCCCGTTCGTCGGAAGGACGTTCGCCGGAGAGGCTGACGCCGTCGGAGGCGGGGGTGATCACCTTGCGGTGGATGAGCTGACCGCCCGCGTCGCCCGTGAAGCTGTTGTTCCTGAAGGCGGGGCCATAGGCGTCGCCGCGGTAGATCGTCGTACCCGAAGCGCCGGTGAAGTAGCCGCTCACCCGGCCGCCGCCTTCGACGCCGCCTGGGACGGCCCCTGAGACGCGCCAGCGGGTGCGCACGATGCGCCAGGGCTCGTCGGGGCTGA
>CALPIW020000238.1 GCA_943323725.2 Polynucleobacter meluiroseus
AAGCTGGCCTTGCCGATGAGGCGAAAGTCGGCTTCGACGATGCCGTCTTTCAGGGGCAGCTTGTGCATCTTGACCGGACCATGGCGGCGGGCGCCCGATTCGACGCCGCGCAGCACGCCGTCTTTGGCGCTCCAGGTGCCCAGCCCCCAGAACCAATCCTTGGAGAGTTCCGCGTCGAACTTCTCTTCGAGGATGACCTTGGGCTCGGCGGCGAAGCTCGCGAGCGGAGCGAGCAGGAGTGCGAGGAGCGTTCTCACTGCGGCACGCCTTTGATGACGAGATTGCGGACTTCGGCGGACTTGGCGCCGGCGATCCAGCTGCGGGTCTTCGGCGTGGCGAGGAAGGGGTGCTGGGCGCTCAGTACCTGGCCGTCGATGCGCACGGCCATACGGTCACCGGTCCACTCGACGCGGACGTGGCGCCACTGGCCTTTGACCGGTTCGAGGGCCAGACGGGCCAGGATGTGCGACGGCTTGACGGAGTCTTCGGCGATAGTGACCTCTTTGGGCGTGATCACCACGCGGCCGACGTGTTTCTCGGCGTCGCAACCGATAAAGAAGGTCGCGGGCACGTCCTGCCGGTATTCGAGCTCGATCACGGCGGTCTTCAGGCCGACCCAATGCTGGAGCACCGGCACATGCTTGCGCGCGGGGATCTCGGTCATGCGCAGGACGCCGCCGTCGGGCTTCCATTCGCCATGCGGAATCTTCCACGGTTCGGCGAAGGCCGACGAGAGGTCGGGCGCGACGATCACGGGCGGTTCGGCTTCGACCAGTAGGGGGCTGGAGGCGCAGCCGACGAGGAGGAGGGCGGAGGTGAGGAGGGTAGCGTGCCACATGGGAGTATGGAGTATCGAGTATGGAGTATGGGGGGGTGACGGACTTAAGGGGTCGGGTTGATGGTCACGTCGTCGATTTCGATACCGGCGGCGATCGCCTCACTGAGACCGACGCCGCTTTCTCTCCTTCGTCGCCGGTGTCGTAGGCGCGCCGCGGTTTGTCGCACCGCAGCACCATAGGGTGGGTGAGGTGGAGCCGTGGGTGTGTCATGGTCATTCAGCGTGCAGTTTCCGGCGGTGGATTGACGGCGGTGTCGGCAGTGTCGCGGACCCACTGGCGGAGTGCGGCATACAGACGGTCGCGCTGGTTGGCGTGCTCGGGGCGGGCGGCGAGGTCGTGCCGTTCGTCAGGGTCGGATTGCAGGTCGTAGAGTTCGAGCGCCGGGACGTTGCCGCCGAGGTTCTGCGGGTCCAGGCCGGCAAGGACGCGGAAGGCCTCAGGGAATTGCTCCTTTACGCGCACGGTCTCGGCGTAGGTGCGGTTGCCCCATGTGGGCCATTGCTTGCTGTCGGCATTCACCTGGCGCCAGGGTGGATCGGTCTTTTCGCGGTAGATCAGTTTCCACCGCGCATCGAAGATCGCGCGTTCCTGCATGCCGTCGTTCGGCAGGTTGCCGCGATGGGAAATCTCGGCGGCGATGAAATCGTGCCGCGGCGGGTTTGCCCGGCCTTCCAGCACGCCGCGTAGGGAGATGCCGTGCAGTCCGCGCGGCACCTCGGCTCCGGCGAGATCGAGCAATGTGGGCATCAGGTCCAGTTCGCTGGCGAGCGCCTCGGTGCGTCCCGCTTGGATGCCAGGCCCGGCGATGATGAGCGGCGTGCGCAAGCCGAGGTCATAGGGCGTCATTTTGCCATGCTGGAAGGTAGGGCCGTGATCGCCGAGGAAGACGATGATCGTGCGGTCCAACTGGCCCGAGGCGCGCAGCGTGTCCATCGCCTGGCCGACGAGCGCATCGGCTTCCTCGATGCCTGCGAGGTATTCCGCCCAATCCTGGCGCACCACCGGCGTGTCGGGCAGGAAGGCCGGCAGTTTCACCTCGCCCGGCTGCACGCGGATTTTGACCTTGTCGCTGTTCGGGTAGGGGCGGTGCGTGTTCGGGATGTTGTAGAGGAGGAACCACGGCTTGGCTTTCGCGGCGGCGCGCTGGAGGAAGCGCCGCATCACCTGGCCGTCCGGATTGGGTAGGAACTCGTCATACGGGAACTTCTCCACGGGCGCGACGTGCAGCTTGTGCGTGACGGCCTGATGGTAGCCGAGGTCGCGCAGCCGCTCCGTCAGCGTCGGGATGTCCGCCGCGATGCGATTGCGGAGATAGAGCGGGTTCTGGAGTTGCGCGGGCGTCAGCTTCGAGGAGGTGACGTGATAATTGACGGTGTTGTTGAGGATGCCGGAGCGATGGTTGTGCAATCCGGTGTAGATGGAGGCTTTTGAGGGCGAGCACACCGGATAGGCCACGAAGGCATTGCGGAAGAGCGTGCCCGTCTTCGCCAGCGCGTCCATGTGCGGCGTCTGCAATCCCGCCGTGCCGAGACAGCCGAGGTGCGCTCCTTGGTCCTCGGTCAGAATGAAAAGGATGTTGGGCTTTGGCTTCGGTGTGTCGGCGGCCGGTAGCGCCGCCAGCGGCGTGAGCAGGGCGGCGATGAGAAGGGTGGCGTGCCACATGGGAATATGGAGTATAGGGGAAGGACGGACTCAGGGGGTCGGGGTCACGACCACGTCGTCGATCTCGATGCCGGCCGCGCCGCCGTTCTGCATCCAGAGGAGCTTGCGCTTGGTGGCGTCGAAGTTCGGGCGCTGGAGCGTGCGGGTCCACTGGCCGTCGACGGACATGGCCACGGTGTCGCCCTTGAAGGCGAGCCTCACCGTGCGCCATTCGTTCGCCGAGAGGTCGATCTTCTCGGCGGGGAAGTGTTCGTTGGTACGGTAGGCCTTGCTGACCGGGTCGGGCGCGCGGGTGTTCTGGCGGAGCGGGTGCTTCGGGTCGAGGGTGTGGGCGTCGACTTCGAGCACGACGCTGTCGCGGTTGAGGCGGACGCGGAGCATGTGGTCGACCGAGCCATAGCCATCGTCGCCGTCGACGAAGAGCCAGAGCATGCCGCCTTTCTCGAGGTGACGGTAACGGAAGGACATCGTCAGGTCCTTGCCGGCCAGCGCCAGGTAGACCATCGGCGGATACTTGCCGCCGCTGGACCCGCGCGTCCACATCACGCCGTCGCGGATAGACGTGTTCTTGTTCGGGATCGGCGTCAGGAATTTCTTGGCGCCAAAGTCCGGTCCGAAGTCCTCGCGGACCGAGAAGGTTTCCGGCGTCGCGCAGCCGACGAGCAAAAGGGCGGAGAGGAGGGCGGTATGGAAGCGGTGGGTCATTTGGCGAGGGTGCCTTGCGCGAGGCCGTAGCTTTGCTCCCACCAAGCCAGGCGTTCCGCGTCGGTGGGCTCAGGTTTTCCCAGTCGCCGTGTCCAAGTGCGGCGGTAGTCCTGG
>CALPIW020000239.1 GCA_943323725.2 Polynucleobacter meluiroseus
CCCCGCCAACTATCCGGTCTCCGGTTTCCCTTTGAGACGTCTGATCTCTGGTCAACTAACGGTGTATCTCCCCATGTCCCCTTGCCCCCGTGCCCACTTGTCCCCTATTAAAGAACATGCGCTCCCTCCTCGCCCTTCTCCTCGCCACTTCGCTGGCGGTCGCCGCGGACCGTCCGGCGGTCGATCACGCCGCGTATACGTCCGCGCTGAAGGATTTCCGCAAGGGCGCCGCGAAGTCCATCGACGCGCTGAAGAAGACCGATGCTTCCGTCTCCGTCCGTCTCGCCGCGGTGGATGACGTCCGCGAGCGCTTGGTCGATGAGCCCAACTCCCCGCTGACCGGCGAGGTCGCCGCCTTGCTCGGTACGACCGACGTCGAGATCGCCAAACTTCTCCTCGCCGCCCTCGCCGAGGCCAAGGCTGCTGGCGCCACGCCGCAGGTCGCCGCGCTCGCCGCCAAGGCGGATTCGCCTCTCCGCGTGCCTGCCGCGCTCGCCCTGGCCGAGGTCGGCGGTGCGAAGGCCGTCCCGGTGCTCGCTGCGCTCGCGAAGGATGCCTCGCTCGCGGATAGCATCCAGGAAGCGCTCATCAAGGTCACTGGTCCTGGCGTCACCGATGCGTTTGTCGCCGGCATCACCGACACCAAGGCCGACGTCGCCGCGCGCAGTGCCCTCATCAAGGCCGCGGTCGGCCGTAATCTCCGCTCCGTCGCCGGCGCCCTGTGCGTCGCGGTCAAGGAAGAGGCCATGCGTCTCGAATGCCAGAAGGCCTTGCTCAAGCTCGCCCAGCCGGCGGATCTCGCCGCCCTGCGCGACGCCGAGCAAGCCGTGACCAACGAGACGACCAAGGGCGCGCTCGGCCGCCTGATCAAGAAGCTCGAAGCGGTGAAATAAGGTAGGGCTGACCGGCCCGGTCAGCCGTGTCTCGAGGTAGGGACGCGATGACATCGCGTCCGCCCTGTCTCGAGGTAGGGTCAGCACTGCGTGCTGACCTAGGCAGTTACCTTGAGCCCTCAGGCCCTCCGGTCCTCGGGCTTTTTACCACCCGCCACCTGAAACGAATCATCCGCTCAAAGGGAGACCGGAAACCGGAAAGTATGCTTCGGTCATGTGCACCCTCGCCAACCATCCGGTTTCCCCATGGCGCCCCCTTTGAGTCCTGCCTCTCCCTATACTCAATACTCCAGACTCTATACTCTCGTTATACTCTATTTACGGAGCACCCACCGCACGCCGCCGTCGAGGTGCTTGATGAAGTCCGGTTCGGAGAATGATTCCTTGGTGTGGCCGAGCGCGGTGTAGAACATGCGGCCCTTGCCGACTTCCTTGCACCAGGTCATCGGGTGATGGTCGCCCATCTCCTTGCCCTTCTGCGGAGCGTAGGACTTCTCGTCGATCTCGAGGAGCACGACGTTTTCTTTGGCGAGATTACGGAAAGCATACCACTCGTCCTTACGCTTCCATTCGGCGCCGAGGTGGGCGTTGGCCGGGTGGTCCTTGACGATCGGACGCAGGATCGCGACCTGCTGAGCCGGGTGGCCGTTGAAGAGGCCACCGACCATATTGGCGAACCACGGCCAGTATTTTTCGGCCGGGCCGGCGTCGGACGCCGCATGGACGCCGACGAACGCGCCGCCATTCTCCATCCAGGCTTGGAAAGCCGCGCGACGCGCTTCGGCGACTTTTGCGTTAGCATCTTTGGCTTCCTTGGAAGCATCCTTCGCGAGGACATCGCCCATCACGTCGCCCGTCGTGCTCATGAACGCCACCACGCGCACCTTCGCGAGGTTCTCGGCCGTGAAGACGGCGGCGTCTTCGGTGATGTCGACCTCGAGGCCTTGGGCCTTGAACTGCTGCGCCAACAGGGCGTTGCCGAGCGGGATCGAATCCTTGTGACGGAAGCCGGCGGTCTTCGAGAAGACCAGGGCGCGGTTGGGCTCGGCGGCGAAAGCGGCCACCGAGGCGAAGAGCAGGGCGAGGAGGGAGCGCATGATCGAGGACCCGAGGATAAGAGGGCCCGAGGACCCGAGGCGAGACATGACACACGAGAGGCCCGGAGGCTCAGAGGCCCAGTTGGCCAGGGATCAAACGTCCCAAAGGGAAACCGGAAACCGGATAATTGGCTGGGGGGTCTCAAGGTAGGGTCAGCACTGCGTGCTGACCTAGGTGTAGGCGTTCGCCGCAGGGCGAACACAGGTAGGGGCACGATTTATCGTGCACTCCTTTGCGGAGGGCGCGGCGTAGCCACGCCCCTACCCTCGGCCGCCCTGCGGCGGCCGCTAGGTCAGCACGCAGTGCTGACCCTACCCATATCAGGTGGTAGCGGTAAGCGGTTGGCGGTTGGAAATCACCCAAACTCAAAGAGAGACGGGAAACCGGATGATTAGCTGGGGGCTTCATTCCGCCATCGATTCAGCCCTCTGTCATCGATTCAGCCCTCCATGCAGTCCTCCACTCAGTCCTCCAGATTCATCTCATTTTCCTTTCCCACCTTCATCCCTCCGCCACTCTCGGCCCATGTCCGAAATCCTCCTGACCCTCCGCGAAAGCAAGGCCTCCCCGGTCGGCTCGCGCTTCCAGGCCATCTGCGCCCTGGGTGATATCTCCACCAAGACCGCCAAGACCGGGTCGACCTATTACGAGGCCGTCATCGCGGACGCCACGGACGACATCAAGATCCGCGTCTTCGGCGATTCCCCCGTCAAGCCCGTGCTCGTCACCCTCAAGGCCGGCGCGGTCGTGCGCGTGGGCGGCGTCGTCGGTGATTTCAACGGCCGCCCTGACCTCAAGGTCGATTCCCTCGCCCCGGTCACCGACGCCGAGCGTTCCGACCCCGCCATCATGGGGCGGCTCACGCCGGTCTCGCAGCATGACCCCGTGAAGATGAAGGCCGACCTCCTCGGCATCGTCAGCCGCATCCCGCACGCCGGCCTGCGCGCGACCGTCGAATCCGCCCTCGAAGAGCATGGCGAGCGCTTCTACGAAGCCGTCGCCGCGCTCGGCATGCACCACGCTTATCGCCACGGCCTGCTGGAGCATACCCTGCGCATGGCCAAGTGCGCCGAGGCCCTCCTGCCGCTCTATCCGAAGGCCGATCACTCCCTGTCCGTCGCCGGCATCGTGCTGCACGACATGGGCAAGGTGCAGGAGTATTCGCGGCTCGAGCCCGGCATGGCCAAGGCCGGTTTCACCCGCGCCGGCAACCTCCACGGCCACCTCGTCCTCGGCGCCTTCATCGTGCGTGCGCACGGCACCAAGGTCGGCCTCGAAGCCTCGCTCATGGAGCGC
>CALPIW020000240.1 GCA_943323725.2 Polynucleobacter meluiroseus
GCAGCGCATGCAGATGTCCAAGGAGTGGGAGCGTAAGCCGCGCCCCGTGGCCACCACTTCGGCCCCGCTCGACCCGGGCAGCCCCAAGGAGTACATGGATAAGGTCCGCCTGATGTACGACATGGCCCGCCTCTGCTTCGAGACCGACTCCTCGCGCGCCGTCACCCTGATGCTGGACAGCGTCAACACCCCGGCCCTCGACATCGACCACGTCCACACGACCACCGACGGTTATCACAGCCTTTCGCACCACGGACGCTCCGCCAAGAAGCTCGAGCAGCTCAAGCAGATCGACAGCATGCACATGACGCTGCTCGCCAAGCTGATGGCCGACCTGAAGTCCTCCAAGGAAGACGGCCAGTCCCTGCTGGACCGCACGATGATCCTGTACGGCAGCAACCTCGGCAACGCCAGCGCCCATACGACCACGAACCTGCCGACCTTGCTCATGGGCGGCGGCTTCAAGCACGGTCAGCACCACGTCTTCGACACCGAGAACAATTACCCGCTGCCGAACCTCTACGTCTCCATGCTCCAGCGCATGGGCATCGAGGCGGACAAGTTCGCGTCGTCCACCGGCACCCTCCGCGGTCTCGACCTCGTCGGTTAATCGCTGGAAAGCCTCCGTTTGGCTGGCGTTAGGCGCTTGCCCGACGGGGGCGGGCTAGGGCAGTCTGGCTGCACCCCGTCATGAAGATCCAACAGCATAAGGACGCCGTCGCCATGGGCCAGGCCGCGGCCGCGCACGGCGCCCGCGAACTGCGCGCCATCCTCGCCCGTCAGCCACGCGCGAACATCATCGTCGCCACGGGCGCGAGCCAGTTCGAGACGCTCAAGCACCTCGTGAAGGAACCGGGCATCGACTGGACCAAGGTCACGGTCTTCCACCTCGACGAATATGTCGGCCTCCCTGAGGCGCATGGCGCGAGTTTCCGCAACTATCTCCGCGAACGTTTCATCGACCAGTTGCCGGCACGGGCCGAGTTCGTACCCGTGGACGCCGACGCGCCGGATCTCGCCGCCGAACTGAAGCGTCTCAACGCGCGCATCGCCGCCTGTCCGATCGACCTCTGCTTCGCCGGCATCGGCGAGAACTCCCACCTCGCTTTCAACGATCCACCTGCGGACTTCGAGACCGAGGTGCCTTACATCGTCGTGAACCTCGATCACGCCTGTCGCCAGCAGCAGTTCGGCGAAGGCTGGTTCCCGACCTTCGCCGACGTGCCTCAGCAGGCCGTGTCGATGTCGATCCGCCAGATCATGAAGAGCGCGCGCATCATCCTCTCGGTCCCGGACCGTCGCAAGGCTGCCGCGGTCAAAGGCACGGTCGAAGGCCCCGTGACGCCGACCTGTCCCGCTTCGATCGTCCAGCGGCACGCCGATTGCACGCTGTATATCGACGACGCCGCGGCGGCTGAGCTCGCCCGCTGATTCCGTGTCCGCTGTCCCTTCCCAGCGACTGCTTGGTCGTGATCCGGTCACGGGTCGCGGTCTGGTCGTGGAGATCGAGGGCGGCATGATCAGGTCGGTGGACTTCGCCGAGCATGGCGAGCAACGCTGGCTCAGCGCCGGCTTCGTCGACCTGCAGGTCAACGGCTACGCCGGGCATGATCTCAACGGGCTTACCCTCGATCCGGCGACCGTGCGGGCCCTGTGCCAGGCGCTGCTCAAGGTCGGCGTCACGACGTTCCTCCCGACGATCATCACCGCACCGGAGGCACGCATCATCGCGGCCTTACGGACGATCCGTGAGGCCTGCGCGCAGTATCCGGAAGTAGCCGCGATGGTCGCAGGTATCCACGTCGAAGGCCCCCACATCGCGCCCGAGGATGGTCCGCGCGGCGCGCATCCGGCGGCAGACGTCCGTGCTCCTTCCGTCGCCGAGTTCGCTCGCTGGCAAGAGGCCGCAGGTGGACTCGTGAAGCTCGTCACGCTTTCGCCTCACTGGCCGGAGGCCCCGGCTTACATTCGTCATCTCGTGAAGTCCGGCGTGGTCGTCTCGCTCGGGCATACCTCCGCCGATGCCGCGCAGATCGCCGCGGCGGTAGACGCCGGCGCGTCCCTCTCGACGCACCTCGGCAACGGTTCGCATGCGCTGCTGAACCGCCGGCATAATCATCTCTGGCCGCAGCTGGCCGACGATCGTCTGACGGCCATGTTCATCGCCGACGGGCATCATCTCACCCCGGCGCAGCTCAAGGTCATGCTCCGGGCCAAGGGCCTTGGGCGATCGTTGGTCGTCTCGGACACCGTCGCCTTGGGCGGCCTGGCCGCCGGCAAGTATCACACCCCGATCGGGGGTAAGGTCGAGTTACGCGCCGACGGCTTCCTGGCGATCGATGATGGCACGGGTAATTATTTAGCCGGCGCCGCCTTGCCGTTGTTGGCCGCGCTGCCTGTCTTGGTCGATCAGGTCGGCCTCACTTTTGGGGAAGCCATTGGATTGATGACCAGCGCACCGGGTCGGGTGATCGGGGGCAGGGGAGTATTGGCCGTCGGTCAGCCGGCGGACTTGGTCGCCTTGGAGTGGGATGGTGGCGCGGCTGTCCCGCGGGTGGTCGGTATCTGGTCGCGAGGCGTCCGGTCCGAATAAGACCTTGGTGCATCGATTTTATCGATGTGTTGCCTGCACCAAAGCCTCGCCTGCCTCGGAATTAGGCTCATTTTCGGTGCATGTACTCCATTGAGCCGTTCGCCGTGGTCTTGGTCCTGGGCCTGATCGGTTTTCTCATCTACCTCCCTGTTCGTTTCTTCCTGCTGATCGGACAGGTCAAGGCTCTCGAGAAGACCGTCAAGGACCTCGCGGCGCGCACGCCGAGCGCGGTTTCGACCGCCCCCGTCGCTCCTGAGGTCAAGCCGGTCGCCGTGGCGCCGGCTCCGGTCATGGCCGCCCCCGTTGAGTTGCCTCCGCCTTTGCCGGTATCGCGCCCGGCTCCGGCTGCCGTCGTCCCGAGCGGCCCCGATCCGTTGGCGGAGCGACTGCGCGATCTCGGCCTGCTTCCTCCGTCCGACCTCAAGGGCGAGTATGCGCTGGGCGCCTGGTGGGCCGTGCGTATCGGCGGCGTCCTTGCCGTGGCCGCGGTCGTCTTCCTCGGTCTCTGGCTGAATCTGCGTTCCACCATCCCGCCGATCGTCCGCGTCATCGAAGTGACGTTGGTCGGCGCCGGGCTCTTCTGGGGTGGTCTCCGTCTCTCCGCCAAGCGTGCGGATCTCGGTCAGGTCGTCGCGGCCGCGGGTCTGTCCGTGTGGCAGTTCGC
>CALPIW020000241.1 GCA_943323725.2 Polynucleobacter meluiroseus
AGTCGCCGGGGAGCGTACGTTCCCAGCAGAGCGCGTTGACGCCGTCGGCGAACCTTGTGGTGCGCAGCTCCTCGAAGCTCCGGACCTGGCGGACGCGCGGCTGGCCGGCTGCGCTCACTTCAGCGCGAAGCGCTTGGCGAACTCCTTGGCGAGCGCGTCGTAGGCGACGGCGCCCGGGGAGTGGACGTCATACTGGAAGATCGTCTGTCCATGGCTCGGGCACTCCGACAGGCGGATCGTGCGCGGGATCATGGACTCCATCACAAGCGCGGGAAAGTGGGTCTTCACTTCTTCGACGACCTGGCGGGAGAGCTTCGTGCGCACGTCGTACATCGTCATCACGATCGCGCCGACGGTGAGCTTGTCGCTCGCGCCGGCGGCCTTGAGCTGGTCGACCACGCCGAGGATCTGGCCGAGGCCTTCCATCGCGAGGTATTCGGTCTGCAGGGTGACGATGAGGTGGTCGGACGCGCCGAGCGCGTTCATGGAGAGCATGCCGAGCGCCGGAGGGCAATCGATGAGGATGGCCTTGTATTTGCCGGCGGCGATGACCGGCGCGAGGGCTTCGCGGAGGCGGCCGAGGTAATTCTCGGCCTGGGCGAGTTCGGATTCGACTGCGGCGAGGTCGACTTCGGAAGGGATTAGGTCGAGCTTCTCGGTCGAGGTGGCGACGATCATGTCGGCGGCCTTGGCTTCGCCGTGGAGGACCTTGTACAGGGACTCGCCTTCGGTCTTCTCGATGCCGAGCGCGCTGGTCGCGTTGGCCTGGGCGTCGAGGTCGACGATGAGGGTCGGGATGCCGAGGCGCGCGAGGCCGGCGCCGAGGTTCACGGTGGTGGTCGTCTTGCCGACGCCGCCCTTCTGGTTCGCGATGGAGAAGACCTTGGCCACTTAGGCGTCCTCGATGGGGCGTTCGACTTCGGTCGGGGCTTCGTAATCGATGCCGGCGAGGCCGAACCCGAAGTTCTTCATGAAGTCGGTCTGGTAGCCGGCGAAGTCGGCATGCGCGTCGAAGGTCTCCGTCGTGACGTGCGGCCAGGCTTCGAAGACGGCCTTCTGGACGTCGGCGGACATTTCCCAGTCATCGATGCGGACGCGGCCGTTCTCGTCGAAGTCGAGGGCGTTGCCGTTATACATCTGCTTCTCGAAGAGACGCTGGATCTGCTCGATGCAGCCTTCGTGCGTGCCCTTGGCCTTCATGATCTTGAACAGCAGCGAGACGTAGAGGGGGACGACCGGGATGGCGGAGCTGGCCTGCGTGACGACGGCCTTGTTGACGGACACGAAGGCGCGGCCGCGGTGCAGCTTCATCAGGTCGTCGATCTTGCGGCCGGCGCGTTCGAGGTCTTCCTTCGCCTTGCCGATGGTGCCGTCCTTGTAGATCGGCCAGGTGACCTGCGGTCCGATATAAGAGTAGGCGACCGTCTGGCAGCCTTCCTTGAGGACGCCCGCGCCGTCGAGGGCGTTCATCCAGAGTTCCCAGTCTTCGCCGCCCATGACCTTGACCGTCTGCGCGATGTCGTCGGCGGAAGCGGTCTCGAGGGTGACCTCGTTCACGACCTTCTTGTCGGTGTCGAGGTTCTTGGCGTGGAAGGGGGCGCCGGTCGGCTTGAGGACGGACTTGTAGGTCACGCCGTCCGGAGCGGTGCGACGAGGGGAGGCGAGGGAATAGACGACGAGGTCGATCTTGCCGCCGGGCATCTTGGCCTTGATCGCTTCGATGACCTGGGCCTTGAGCTCGGCCGAGAAGGCGTCGCCGTTGATCGAGACGGCCTTGAGGCCGGCCTTCTTCGCTTCGGCGTGGAAGCCGGCGGTGTTGTACCAGCCGGGCGAGCCGGGCTTGTCGCCTTCGCCGTTGCGTTCGAAGAAGACCCCGAGCGTGGCGGCGCCGGAACCGAAGGCGGCGGAGATGCGGGACGAGAGGCCGTAGCCCGTGGAAGCACCGATCACCAGGACCGACTTGGGTCCGCCTTGGATGGGCTTACGGGACTTCACGTAAGCGATCTGCTCGCGGACCGCCGCGGCGCAGCCTTCGGGGTGGGAGGTGATGCAGATGAACCCGCGGACGCGAGGCTTCAGGACTTGCTGGGACATTCGGACACCTTTGGCGGGGGAGGGCGTGAGTTCAATCTGGAATTGGGAGTTAAACAAAGGTGGTGGCGGTTAGCGGATGGCGGTTGGCGGTTAGGGAGGCATGAAAAAGAGGGAGGGAGAATCTGGGGGCTGGGCGTGGGGTAGGTTTGTTAGGGTCATCATAGGTAATCGCGGGACGTGCGGTGGGAGCGCGTTTCGCGATGATGGGGAGTCTATGCATCCCCAAGAGAATCCCAAGGTGGTCAGTTATCGTGATCTTTCGGCGTGGAAGGCCGCCAAGGCCCTCGCGGTCGAAGTCTATCGAGTCGTGAATGTCGCGGCGGTCCGGAATGACTTCGCGCTCGTCGATCAGCTGCGCCGGGCGGCGATCTCCATACCTTCGAACATCGCCGAAGGCGCTGGCCGGGGGACGAATCAGGATGCCTTGCGGTTCCTTTACATCGCGAGGGGGTCGTTGTGTGAGCTGCGCACCCAGGTGGAAGTGATGCAGGAGGCCGGCCTATTGGATAGCCGTATCTGCGAGTCGCTTCTGGGTCGCGCCGAGGAAGCTGGCCGTCTCCTTGGAGGGCTTGTCCGTTTCCGCGCCTCTCGTCGCGACGGTGACGCGGAGGCTTCGTCCTCCGCCAAGCCACCTGCGCCTTCTTTTCGTCCTCCCGATGCGTGCCGCTAGCCTTTAAGTGCTTCCGGGGTTCATAACCCTTGCTTGTGAGGGGTGGTTGCGGATTGTTGCCACCTTCGCGGTCCAACCGCCAACCGCTAACCGCCAACCGCTTCCGCATTACCATGTTCAGTTCGAGACTCTCTTTCGCCGACACGACCAACGCCCTGAGTAAGGCCAAAGCGAAGCGTCTCGCCGCCGGTCAGCCGGTGCTCGACCTCTCGGATTCCAATCCGGCCAATGCAGGCTTCGCGTGGTCCGCCGCCGACCTGGGGCCGTTGCTCCGCCGCGACGGCGTCCAGCGGCAGGATCCTAATCCGCTCGGCATGTCTTCGGCCCGTACGGCGATCTCGGATTACTATTCTTCGCGCGGAGCCCGCGTGCCGGTCGACCAGCTCTTCCTGACGGCGAGCACCAGCGAAGCCTATTCTTGGGTCTTCAAGCTGCTCTGCAATCCGGGCGACGAGGTCCTCGTGCCCGAGCCGGCGTATCCGCTG
>CALPIW020000242.1 GCA_943323725.2 Polynucleobacter meluiroseus
AAGGCCGAGAAGGCTACTGGGCGGCTTACGTGCCCGGGAACGGCGCCGCGATCTATCCCGAGGGCTTCGCCCGCATGCTGCCGGCCGGAGCCAGGGTAAGCTTCCAGATTCACTATACCCCCAGCGGCAAGGCGAAGAAAGAACGCCTCAAGATGGGCCTCGTCTTCGCTAAGGCCCCACCTACTTACGAAGTCCGGACCGCCCCGCTGGCCAACCACCGCCTCTCGATCCCGCCCGGCGCCGCCCGACATGTCGAGACCCACTCGCAAAGAGTACCGTTCGATATGCCGGTCATGGGCTTCATGCCGCACATGCACATGCGTGGCGCCGCCTTCAGATACGAGGTGACCTATGCGAACGGGAAGACGGAGACGCTCCTCGATATCCCGCGCTATGACTTCAACTGGCAGCTGCGCTACGAGTACAAAAGCCCGAAGCTGATCCCACGAGGCAGCACGATGAAGATCACCGCCGTCTTCGACAACAGCGCCGGGAACAAGGCCAACCCTGACCCGACCAAGCTTGTCCGGTGGGGCTCCCAGACGGTGGACGAGATGATGATCGGGTACGTCGAGTACTTCCGACCCCGGTGATAAAGGTCAGAAGGACAGCCAATAAGGGGAACATAGGCCCTGAAGGGCTGTCGCAAGGAGGAGGTAGCCAACCCGTCCGAGGGCCCAGAGGTCCGGAGCCCAGTCCGACCCTCAAAAGCAGGCCCTTCCCCACCAAGGAAAGGCTCGCTTCGGGAAGTCTGACTATCGCAAAATATCACCACACCCCTTTAGCCAGCCCCTGACATGAATCGCCGCCGTTTCATCCTCCGTTCCCTCGGCGCCAGCCTGGCCCTGCCGGGACTGTGCTCGCTCAGCGCGAAGGCCCTCAGCGGCAACCCCACCGTCCAGACGTCCAAGGGAGCCGGTATCGGCGCCCGTCGCTTCGTCGCCATCGGCAACCTGCTCGGCTACCAGACCAAGCAGCTGTTCCCGAAGACCGCCGGGCGTGACTTCGAAAAGACGACCTTGCTGGAGCCCGTCTGGGAACAGCGCGAACGGATGACCGTCTTCCGCGGCCTCGACCACGGCGTCAAGGGCGGCCACTTCGCGGTGCACTCCTTCCTTTCCGGCGTGCTCAACTCCGAAGCGCAGAACCGCGCGGACGGCAACGTCTCGCTCGACCAGTTCCTCGCCGAAGAGATCGGCCACCAGACCCGCTTCCCTTCGCTCACCGTCGGTTCCGAAGGCGGCATCCACGGCGGCTGTCAGATCGCCTGGACGAAGGCCGGCGTGCGCGTCCCGCCGATCACCAACCCGGCCGAACTCTTCGACAAGCTCTTCGTCAGCGACTCCGCCGAACGCCGCAAGCGTCGCGAGCAGGACAACCGCGTGCAGGCCTCGATCCTGGACTCCGTGCGCGAGGAGGCCAAGCGCCTCTCCGGCCAGGTCAACCAGGAGGACAAGGCCAAGCTCGACGAATACTTCACCTCCGTCCGCGACGTCGAGAAGCGCCTCGAACTGCGCCAGCGCTGGACCCACCTCCCGAAGCCGGCGGCGCCCTTCGGCAAGCCGGCCAACCGCAACCCGGTCGACGACCTGCCGCTGATGTATGAGCTGATCGCGCTCGCCCTGCAGACCGACAGCACCCGCATCGCCACGCTGGAGATCGGCGGCGACTTCATGCCCCAGCATCTCGGCATCAAGAAGGACTACCACGGGCTTTCCCACCACGGCAACGACCCCGAGTCGATCGCCCACCTGATCAGCCTCGAGCGCTACCAGATCGCGCAGTACGGCAAGTTCGTCGGTCGCCTCGCCCAGATGAACGACGGCGACGGCACCCTGCTCGACTCCACGACGGTGCTCTTCGGCAGCGGCATGGGCGACGCCAACTCGCACCGCAATACCGACCTCCCGATCTTCCTCGCCGGCGGCGGCTACAAGCACGGCACGTTCCGCGAAGTCTCGCGCGAGGTGAAGCACAAGGTGCCGCTCTGCAATCTCTTCGTCGACATCGCCCAGAAGATGGGCGTCGAAACCGAGGCCTTCGGCAGCAGCACGGGGCGTTTCGCCTGAGCCTCAGCACACCGCGGTCGTGAGCCTGCTTCCGGTATTCCGAACCTTGGCGTCCCGCAGACACGGCTGGCTGGCCCTGTCCGTGGCCCTGTCGGCCGCGCCCCTTGCCGCCGCCGAGACGCCCGCCAAGCAGGTCGAGCAGTTCCTGAGCCGCTACTGCCTGGAATGCCACGCGGCCGACGTCCAGAAGGGTGACCGCTCCTTCGAGAAGTTCACGCTCCCGCTGAAGACGCTGCCCGAGGTCATCGAGGCCCGCGACATCATCGACCAGCTGACCCTGCGGGAGATGCCGCCGAAGAAGGCCGATCAGCCGACCGACGAAGAACGCCTCGCGGCCATCCGTGCCCTGCGCGCCGGCACGGCCGCAGCCCAGGCTTCTCTCCAGAGCACCGGCTCGCGCACGGTCCTGCGCCGGCTTTCCAACCGCGAATACGAGAACACCCTCGCCACCTTGTTCGGTCGTCGTGTCGACACGCTCGGTCTGACCGCCGATTTCCCGAAGGAGAAGACCGCCCGCCACCTCGACACGATCGGCCAGTCGCTGGTGACCTCCGGCTTCCTGGTCGACCAATATTTCCAGGCCGCCAACCGGCTCGTCGAAGCCCGCCTGGGCAAGCCGGTGACCGCGCCGCAGACGTGGCGTTTCAACCAGAACTTCGTCCAGTACGAGGAGCTGACGGGCTCGCACAAGAGCGCCTTCAACTTCCGCTACCTCAACCTCTACGAACAGCCGAACACCGACACCCGCCAGGGCGGCTACGGGCACATCGAGGACTTCCGGCAGGGCGTGCCGGTGTCGGGCCTCTACGATATTGAGGTCGAAGCGGCAGCCCTGCACCGCGACACCCATTACGACCCCGCCATCTTCGGCATCGATCTCTCGGAGCCGTTCATCCTCGGCGTCGTGCCCGGCGACATCACGAAGGGCCATATCCATTACCCGCAGGCCCTCGAGCCGCTGCTCGCCAGCAGCGTGGTACCCGACAACACGCCTACTCGCCTCAAGTTCCGCGTCTGGCTCGAAGCCGGCCAGACCCCACGCTTCATCTTCCCGAACGGACCCTACGAATCACGCGCCTCGGTGCTGGCGATCAACAAGCGCTACGAGAAGGAGTTCTCGACGCCGGTCGGCGCTTCGGGCGTCGGTCGCGCGCACATCCTCCGTGAAG
>CALPIW020000243.1 GCA_943323725.2 Polynucleobacter meluiroseus
ATCTTGGCCATCTTGGCGAGCATCACGTAGTTCGCCGGGTTGATGGTCTGCATCGGGATCGTCCGGCCCATGGCGTCGCGGTAGAGCTGGCCGGTGCGCGTGTCGAAGCGCGGCAGGACCGTCGGCTCGTCCTTGCCGAGGCCGATGCAGTAGAGGCGGATGCCGAGGGCGGCGGCGAGCTCGGCGGCGGGCACGGGCAGGATCGCCTTGCTCATGTTGTCGTCGCCGTCCGTCAACAGGATGATGACCTTCGAACGGCGGCCCTTGATGTTCTTCATCCGGTCGACGGCCATCGCGAGGCCTTCGCCGATCGCGGTGCCGGTCTCCTGGATGCTGCCGATGTGCATGCGATCGATGCCTTTCTCGACCCAGATCTTGTTGATCGTGAGCGGGCTCAGCAGGTACGGCTTGCCCGAGAAGACCACGGCGCCGATGCGGTCGTCGGGCCGCTTCGCGAGGAAGTCGTAGATCACGTTCTGGCTGGCCTGCCAGCGCGTCACTTCGGCGCGCGCCGTGCTCATGTCCAAGGCCATCATCGACCAGGAGAGGTCCACGACGAGCATGATGTCCACGCCTTCCGCTTCGCGTTCGATCTCCTTGTTCGCGGTGCGCGGTCCGGCGATGCCGATCACGAGCAGGATCGCCGTCAGCAGGCGGAGGAAGACGCGCAGGCGGCCGGCGCGTTCGCGGACGGGTCGGCCGACCGCGCCGAGCAGCGTGGTGTCAGGGTAGAGGAGCGCGGCCGCCCGCCCGATGCGACCGCGCAGCCAGGCGTAGACCGGCACGAGCGCCAGCAGGAGGAGCGCCCAAGGATACTGGAAGTCGAAGCCGAAGAGTTCCATCAGGCTTGGTCACGCCGAGGGAGCGGCGGCGGGACAGGGAGGGGCGGAGGGGTGGGCAATGCCGAGGAAGTCGGCGCGACGGTCGTCGCGCGCGGAGGCACGATCGGCGGCGGCGTGGGCCGGGCGAAGGTGCGGCGGGCGTCTTCGACGCGGCGGGCGGCTTCCCGCACGCCGGCGATCAGCAACGACGTCTCCAGTCCGGCGCCGGCGAACTTCGCGGCGTCGGCGCTGCGCAGCGCGGCGGCCAGCGGCTGGCGCGCGGGCAGGAAGACCGGGATGACGCCCGTCACCGTCAGCAGTTCTTCGGTGGCGAGCGAAGGCAGGGCGCGCGCGTCGACGGCGAAAAGGTAGCCACGGAAAGCCTGCGTGACGCGGACCACCGCTTCGGCGGCCGGCAGCGTCTCGGCGACGGTGAGTTCCGCTGCGAGCAGCGCGTGGGGCGGCCGCGCGGCCGGGGCGCGACGGAAGAGGCGGACCGCGACGAGCGCGAGCACGGCGACGAACGCGACGCCGAGCACGGCGGCGCCCCAGTAGGAAGACCAGAAGCCGGGCGGCACTTCGGCCTTGGGGCCGAGCAGCGTGAACGGGATGTCTTCGGCGGGAGGCATCAGCGGCGGCGCCGGCGGCGTTCGAAGAAACGGGCGAGGGTCGGCGCCACGGCGGCGCCGGGGTCGAGGCGGGCGACGTCGGTGCCGGCGCGGCCGAGGAGGGCGGCCGTCTCGGTCAGGCGGGCTTCGGCTTGGGCCGCGAAAGCCTGGCGCACGGCGAACGAGCCCGTGTCGACTTCGCGGATCTCGCCGGTCTCGGCGTCCTCGAGGGCGACCACGCCGACGTCGGGCAGGACGCGTTCGCGTTCGTCGACGAGCTGCACGCACGCGGTGTCGTGGCGGGAATTCAGTTCGGCGAGCGCCGCGGCCATCGCGTCGCCGCCTGCGGGGCCGGCGAGGAAGTCGGAGACCACGAAGACCATCGAACGACGGCGGAGCGCGCGGCCGAGGCGACGCATCGGCTGGACGAACGAGGTGCGGCGCGAGACGGGACGGAATTCGAGGACCTCGCGGATGATGCGCAGCACGTGGCGGCGGCCTTTGCGCGGAGCGACCCACAGTTCTTCGCGGTCGGTGAAGAGCAGCAGTCCGACCTTGTCGCCGGCCTTGAGCGCGGAGACCGCGAGACAGGCGGCGACGTCGGCCGCGCGTTCGCGCAGGGTCTGTTCGCCGGAGCCGAAGCCGGCCGAGCCGGAGACGTCGACGGCGAGCACCAGCGTGAGCTCGCGTTCTTCGCGGTGCAGGCGGATGAACGGCTTGCCCGTGCGCGCGGTCACGTTCCAGTCCATCGCGCGCACGTCGTCGCCGGGGACGTACTCGCGCAGCTCCTCGAAGTCGGTGCCGCGTCCCTTGAAGCGCGAGAGGTAGGCGCCGACCATCGCGTCGTTGACCTGACGCAGGGCGAAGATCTCGACGCGCTGGGCGCGGCGGAGGGTCTCCTGCGGGTGGGTCGGGACGGGCGTGGCCACGGTCGCCGGGCGGGCTTAGGGGACGCTGACGGCGTCGAGGACGCGGCGCACGATGGCGTCGGCGTCGACCCCTTCGGCGTCGGCTTCGTAGGTGAGGATCAGGCGGTGGCGGAGGACGTCGGGCGCGATGTCCTTCACGTCCTGCGGGGTCACGTGGTCGCGCCCTTGCAGGAAGGCCCAGGCCTTGGCGGCGAGGGTGAGGTTGATGGTCGCGCGCGGCGAGGCGCCGAACTGGAGGAACTTGGCGAGGTCCGGGCCGCCCGGGTGCTGGCCGCGGGTGGCGAGCACGAGCGAGACGATGTAGTCGCGGATCGGGTCGGCCACGTGGATCGCGTCGACGGCCTTGCGCGCCTCGAGGATCTCCTGCTGCGTGATCACGGCTTCGACGTCGAGCTTCGGGGAGGTCGTCGCCATCGCGTCGAGGATCTTGCGTTCCTCCTCGCGGGTCGGGTAGCCGATGTTGAGCTTCAGCATGAAGCGGTCGACCTGGGCTTCGGGCAGCGGGTAGGTGCCTTCCTGGTCGATCGGGTTCTGCGTCGCGAGGACGAGGAAGGGCGCGGGGAGCTTGTGCGTCTCGCCGCCGAGCGTCACCTGGCGTTCCTGCATCGCTTCGAGGAGCGCGGACTGCACCTTGGCGGGCGCGCGGTTGATTTCGTCCGCGAGGACGAAGTTCGCGAAGATCGGGCCGCGCTTCACGGCGTACTCGCCCGTCTTCGGATCGTAGATGAGCGTGCCCACGATATCGGCCGGCAGGAGGTCGGGCGTGAACTGGATGCGCGAGAAGTCGGCGTGGACGGTCTGGGCGAGCGTGCGCACGGAGAGCGTCTTCGCGAGGCCGGGCACGCCTTCGAGGAGGACGTGGCCGTTG
>CALPIW020000244.1 GCA_943323725.2 Polynucleobacter meluiroseus
GCCGCGCGAACGCCTGCCCATCCGTACCATCGTCCGGAGCTATGACGAGAAGCTCGTGCGCGACGCCGTGAAGGCGGAACTGGCCCGCGGCGGCCAGGTCTTCTACCTGCACAACCGCGTCGAGACGATCCAGGCCGTCGCCGAACGGATCGCCGCGCTCGTGCCCAAGGCGCGTATCATCGTGGGCCACGGCCAGATGCCGGCCGGCCAGCTCGAAGAAGTCATGTCGGCCTTCGTCGCGGGCGAGTACGATGTGCTCGTCTGCACGACGATCATCGAGACCGGTCTGGATATCCCGAACTGCAACACGCTCATCATCGAGGGCGCCGACCGGTTCGGCCTGGCGCAGCTCTACCAGCTGCGCGGGCGCGTGGGCCGGTTCAACCGCCAGGCCTACGCCTACCTCTTCCTCCACCGCCATGCCGCGCTGGTCGGCACGGCGCACCGCCGCCTCTCGGCCATCCGTCAGTACAACCAGCTCGGCGCCGGCTTCCGCATCGCCATGCGCGACCTCGAACTGCGCGGCGCCGGCAACATCCTCGGGGCGGCGCAAAGCGGCCACGTCGCGACCGTCGGCTTCGATCTCTACTGCCAGCTCCTCCGCCGGAGCGTCGCCAAGCTGCGGGGCGACAAGGGCGCGGTCATCGAACGCTGCGAGGTCCAACTGGACTTCATCGACCACACCCAGGCCGCCCTGGGGACGGAACAGACCAACAGTAGCGACGGCGAGGTCCCCCTGCTGACCGCCACCCTGCCGTCGGACTGGATCCCCGAGACGCGCCTTCGCATCGAAGCCTTCCGCCGCATCGCGCTGGCGCTGGATGCCGCCGAGGTGGCCGAACTGCGGGCTTCGCTGAAGGATCGTTACGGCAAACTGCCCCCGGAAGCGGACGCCCTGCTCAGCCTGGCGGAGATCCGGTGCCTGGCGGAGGACAAATGCGTCATTTCGGTGACGACCGACGGCGCCGTGCTGCGTTGTCAGCAGGCGCTCGCCGGCCGCCCGCCTGAGCCCATTCTCGTCGGCAACCGGTTTCCCCGCTTGACCGTACGAGACCCCCTGCGGAAACTGAAGGAAATCCGCGGCTTCCTCTCACGGCTGCCCGCGCCTGACGTCCGATGAAATCCTTCCTCCTCTCCAGCCTGCTCGCCCTGACCGCGGCCGTCGCCTCCGCCCAGCTCAAGCTGCCTTCGATCGAGGAAGCCGCCGCCAAGCGCTGGTCGCAGCTGAACTCGGACCGGATCGCCGCCGACGCGGACGGACAAGGCATCACCCTTTCGGACATCCGCCGGCAGATCGACCCGATCGTCGGACAGTTGCGCGCCGCCTCGCGTACGGACCTCGAATTCGAACAGGCCTTGGGCCAGGCCGCGCAGGAGACGCTCAAGTCGATGGCCGAACGCCAGATCGTCATCGCCGAGTTCCGCGCCAACACCCCCAACCTGCCTTCCACCTACGTCGAAGCGGACATCGAAGAGACCATCCGCCGGGACTTCGGCGGCGACCGCAACCGTTTCGTCGCCTCGCTGCGCGCGGCCGGCACCACCCCGCTCGCCTACCGCAAGACGATCGAAGACCGCATCATCTTCGAATACATGGTGGGCCAGATCCGTCGCACCGCCTGGGACGTCAATCCCGGCAAGATCCAGGAGTACTACGACAAGAACAAGGCCGACTTCGCCCGCAAGGAGCAGGTGAAACTCCGCCAGATCACCATCACGCAGGGTGCCGCCGAGAAGCCCGAAGAGACCGCCGCCCGCGCCAAGGCCTGGGCGGAAGCACTGCGCCAGCCGGCCAAGGTCGCCGAACTGCTCGCCACCTACAAGATCGGCGGCAAGCCCATCGCCGGACAGCCGACTTTCGCCGACGTGGCCGAACGCATCAGCACGGACGACTTCGCCCGCAAAGGCGGCGACGCCGGTTGGCGCAACTTCGAGGACCTGAACCAGACCGTCGTCGCCGCCGTCCGTAAACTTAAGCCTGGCGAAATCTCGGAGCCCTTGAAGTTCGATGTCGGCGCCGCGCCCATCTACGTGATCGTCAGCCCGGAATCCGTACGCCCGCAAGGCCATGCGCCGGTGAACGACCCGGAAGTCATGGCGGAGATCGAGACGAAGGTGCGTTCGATCGGCATGAAGCTCGCGATCCAGCGCTGGCTGGACGACCTGCGCGCCAAGCACTACGTCCAGCTGCGCTGAGATGGACTCCGACCGCCGTGAACCCGTCGCCGTGACCGGCCGGGCTCCCGCCGCCTACGCCTGCCATGCTTTCCCGCGACGCAGCGCCGGCGTGCTGCTCCATCCGACCGCCCTGCCGGGAGACGGACCCGTCGGATCATTGGGAGCCGAAGCCCGCCGCTTCGTCGATATCCTCGCCGCCGCCGGCTTCGGCTGGTGGCAGGTCTGCCCGCTCGGGCCGACCGGTTACGGCGACTCTCCTTACCAGGCCCTGTCCGTCTTCGCCGGCAATCCTTACCTCCTCGATCTCGCCGACCTGGGAGCGCGTAAGCTGCTCACTTCCGAGGAGA
Source organism: Polynucleobacter meluiroseus (assembly GCA_943323725.2). Taxonomy (GTDB): domain Bacteria; phylum Verrucomicrobiota; class Verrucomicrobiia; order Opitutales; family UBA953; genus UBA953. Next base: position 2,526 of record CALPIW020000244.1, read on the forward strand.
TCGCCGCGCTGCGACGCGGGAGCGACGGTCGCACCGACTACGGTCGCCTCTGGAACCAGCTGCGCCCCGCGCTGCAGCTCGCCGCGCGACGCGGCGCCAAGACCCTGAAGCAGAACGCCGCCTTCCGGCGATTCCGCGAGCAGCAGGCCGGCTGGCTCGGCGCCTGGTGCCGCTTCTCCGCGCTACGCGAAGCGAACGGCTTCACCGCGCCGGACAAGTGGACGATCGACGAAGCCCCGGCCGAAGCCGTGGCCGAGGCCGAAGTGCTGCAGTTCCTGTTCGCCGAGCAATGGAAGGCGCTCCGCGAGTACGCACGCGACAAAGGCGTCCGCTTCTTCGGCGACGAGCCCATCTACGTCTCCGCCGACGGTTGCGACGCGAAGACCCGCCCGGAGCTCTTCCAGCTCGACGCGCAAGGCCGGCCGACGGCCGTGGCCGGCGTGCCGCCGGATTACTTCGCCGCGGACGGACAGCTCTGGGGCAATCCCCTGTATGCGTGGGACCGTCATGCCGCCGACGGGTTCGCCTGGTGGCAGGCGCGCGTCCGCCACGACCTCGAACTCTTCGATGCGATCCGCATCGACCACTTCCGCGGCCTCCATGATTACTGGAGCGTGCCCGCCGGCGCGCCCAACGCCCGCGAAGGCAA
>CALPIW020000245.1 GCA_943323725.2 Polynucleobacter meluiroseus
AGCGTTCTCCTTGAGCATCGTGAGGACTTCCGGGAGAGTCTTGTCCGCACCGAGACGGGCCGCGGCGATGGCGGCGAAGGAGCGCACGCGGGGGGAGAGATCGAGGATCAGCTTGCCGAGCGGCAGGTCGTTACCCTTGAGCGGGGCTTCTTCCAAGGCGCGGACGGCCTGGGCGCGGACTTCGGCGTCGGCGTGCGCGAGCAGCGGGACGAGACGACGGGCGGCGGCGGTGCGCGCTTCGAGGGAAGCCATCGGGGTAGGGCCCTTCCAGGCACCACCGGGAGCGATGGCCGCGCCACGACGGGCGAGGATACCGAGACCCCAGATGCCGTGGACGCGTTCGAGGGCGTGGGCGGACTGGGTGGCGGCCTCAAAGCGGTCCGCGGCGTCAGGACGGCGGGTGAGTTCGATCTGGGCGCGCAGGCGGACGCGCTGGTCGGCGTGCGCGAGGAGCGCGGCGAGTTCGGCGGACGAGGCCTTGGTGATGCCGCCGTTGATGAGCGCGGCCACCGGGGCGACGGCGTCAGGCTTCATCATCTTGCCGGCCTCGAGGGTCACGAGACGTCCGGCCTGGTGGGATTCCCAGCCGGTGATGAAGTCGGAGACGACGAGGCGTCCCTTCCAGTCATACTCGACGTCGGTCGCGGCGACGCCCCAGAGCAGCTGGTGCGAGGAGGTCATCTTCATGCCGGCGCCCGCGGGCTCCATCTTGAAGGACCAGATACCGGACGCGCCCGCGGAACCGCGGTAGTCGCAGATGTGGAAATGACCGGCTTCGGATTCGAGGAAGCCCGCGCCGGGGTGATAGGTCAGGCCGGAAGGACCGGAGCTGATGTAAGCGGAGGGCGGGATGATGAAGGCCGGCTGGGCCGGGTTCTGGAGTTCCCAGACCTTCTCGGTCATCCAGCGCGACAGCGGGCGCTGCTCGAGGCCGATCGATCGGTGGAAAGTGTGCATGGCCTGGTGCTCCATTTCCCAGCCGGAGTCGGCGCCCTCGACGACGTAGACCACGCGGGCGGCGTCGCCTTGGTCGGAATTGTTGTCGACGGAGAAGGCGTTGCCGAAGTCATCAAAGGCGATCTCCTTCGGGTTACGCAGGCCGAAGTGGACGACTTCGAAGTTCGTGCCGTCGGGTTCGAAACGGAAGACCGCGCCGCGGTTACGGGAGTCATACTTCTTCCCTTCCTTGGTGGTGAGGTTGAAACCACGGTCGCCGATGGTACCCCAGACGCGGCCGTCCGGACCGATGGCGAAGCCGTTCATGTCGTGGCCGGAAAGCGAGATGCGCACGCCGAAGCCGTCTTCGATGACCTTGCGGCCCGCTTCGACGCCGTCCTGCTTGGCGTCGTGCAGCATCCAGAGTTTCGGAATGCAGGCGAAGTAGACCGTATCGTCCCAGGCCATGACGCCCGCGCCGGTGCCGTCGAGGACGTCATTGAAGCCGCCCGCGAAGACCTTGTTCGTGGTGAACGTGCCGTCGGCCTGCTCGCCGCCGACGTGGCGGATGAGCTCGGACTTGGCGGTCATCCATTCATGCGAGCGCTTGGCTTCCCACTTCTTGTGCAGGGCGACCCGGTCGGCGGTGGTGACCGCGGCGAGGTCGTCGTGATACCAGTAGAGGTGGTTACGGTCGTCTTCGACACCGAAGCGGAAGCGATGGGTCTCGGCGACGTAGACCGAGCCGTCGTTGCCGAAGCCGATCGCGGTCGGCGAGGTGACGCCGGTGACCTTGCGGTCGGCAGTCGTCTTGAAGGTGGCGCCAGGGATGAGCGCGGCGCTGCCTTCGCCGGGCACGCGCACGAGGCTGCTGTCCGCCTTCGGCTTCGGGCGGCCGCCTGCCGGGAACTTCGGCTTGGCGTCATTGGAGAAGACAAAGTGGTCCGCGGCGATGAAACCCCAGGAGCCGGTTTCATTATCGACGATGCGGATGACGCCGGTCTTGCCCTTGAACTCCGCGATGTCCCAGACGGTCTCGCGCAGGGTCAGGTCATTGGCACCGGTCGCCTCCCGGACGACCTTGCCGCCGACGAGGAGTTGGACGGCGGTCTTGCCGGGGTGGTTGCCGCCCGCGACGAGGAAGCCGAGCTTGGGAGACGCGAGTTTGATCTCGGGCGAGGTCAGCGTACCGGTGGCGGCGTCGCCGCGTAGGCCTGAGCAGACGAGGGCGTTGCCGCCGTAGTTGCGGAACTCGCCGTTGACGCCGTCGACCTTGCCGGCGATCGGCGCCAGGCCGAAGCCGGTACCAGTCGTCTGCCAGCTGTCGAAACCGTCGCCTTCGAAGGCTTCGATGACCTTGGTCTCGGCCGTCAGGACGGACGCGCCGAGGCAGAGGGTGAACGTGGCGAAGAGGGAGGACTTCATCGGGAAAATAGGGGTACACCCCAGAAAAGGAGATGTTCCCCGCAGGTCGAGCGTGGCTTCCAAAAACCTGCGATTAACCCCTGATCGCGTGCAGGACCTGGAACTTCGCCCCGAAATGCGCCGGGTGCGTCAAAGCCCGTAGCCGCCCGGTGGCCTCGGAGTCGCCCGAGAGGGCGATGCGCTCCATCTCGGCAGCGGCATACTTGACGAAAAAGGCCTCCTGACGGTCGAGGCGGACATGACGGAAACCGGCGCCGGCCAAGACGGGTTCAATGCGATCCCAAAGCACGTGGCAGGTAAGGTCCTGCGAGCCGAGGTTCTCGAGGATCGCGCCCGAAAGCTGGTGGCTGCGATAGGCCCGCGCGGTGCCCGCCGGCGATGACTCGAGGCACTGCGCGATGGTCTTGCCGTAATCGAGCAAGATCACGGCACCCGCCCAAGACCCGGCTAGGAGTTTGCGCAGCAACTCCTCCGCGGCCAAGGGCGCATCGATGATCCATCCTTCTTCGGCGTCAGGCAAAGCACCGGCGAACTCCGCCGCCGCCGGGGTGGAGAATTCCGCGAGAGGTTCCACGGTCAGTTCGGCGCCGTCGACCCGTACGCCGAGTTCGCGCCATGCTCCGCCTTGGCGGACAAACCGATGGAAGGGCTGCGCATCAAGAAGTTCGTTCGCGACGAGGACGCTGCGAGCGGGGAACGCAGGATCAGCGCCGAAGCGGAAGGTGCGCAGTTCGGCGAAGCGCGACGCGACGCCGGCATAGTGAGCCTGCCCAGGTTCGGCGCCGACCTCGACGAGGGCGTGCGTCTTCAA
>CALPIW020000246.1 GCA_943323725.2 Polynucleobacter meluiroseus
GATCTCCATCGTGGGCATGTATCTCGCCGCGGCGGGCGCGTCCCGCTGGAAACGTCCGCAGCTCTGGGTCGCCGGCGCGCTCATCATCGCGGCGACGGGCATGTTCCTTTCGACGACCGGCGGACCGATCTTCGCCTTCGTGGCCATCTGCTTCGCCGCCCTCGGCTTCAAGTCCGCCTCCTCGCTCTTCTGGCCCATCCCGCAGGGTTATCTCGACGCGCGTATCGCCGCGGCGGTCATCGCGCTGATCAATTCCTTGGGCAACCTCGGCGGCTTCGTGGCCCCGACGGTCTTCGGCCAGCTCGAAAAAGCCACCGGCTCGGTCCAATACGGCCTCTACGGACTCGCCGTCGCCTCGGTGCTGGCCGCCGGTCTCGTCTTCCTCGCCCGGACCAAGCCCCAAGCCTGAAATAGCCACGCCTACCCCTGCCCCTACCCATTTCTTCGATGTCCTCTCCCCTCATCCAATCCGTCCGTGTCGTGCCTGTCGCGGGTCATGACAGCATGCTGCTCAACCTCAGCGGCGCGCACGGCCCGTTCTTCACGCGCAACATCGTCCTGATCACGGATGACTCCGGACGCACCGGCCTGGGCGAAGTCCCCGGCGGCGAGAAGATCCGCCAGACCGTCGAAGACGCCGCGCCCTTGCTCATCGGCAAGGAGATCGCCGGCTACGAACAATTGCTCGCGGAGGTCAGCGCGACTTTCTCCGACCGCGATGCCGGCGGCCGCGGCCTGCAGACCTTCGACCTGCGCGTGACCATCCACGCCGTCACGGCGATCGAGTCCGCCCTGCTCGACCTCCTCGGCCAGTTCCAAGGCAAGCCTGTCGCCGCCCTGCTCGGCAAAGGCCAGCAGCGTACCGAAGTCGAGATGCTCGGCTACCTGTTCTTCATCGGCGACCGACGCAAGACGACTCTGGGCTACCGCGACGAAGCCGGCTCCGCGCCCGCCTGGCATCGCCTCCGCAACGAAGAAGCCCTCACGCCCGAGAGCATCGTGCGGCAGGCCGAGGCCGCGCAGGAACGCTTCGGTTTCCAGGACTTCAAACTCAAGGGCGGCGTCCTCAGCCCCGCGCGCGAGATCGAAGCCGTCCGCGCCCTCGCCGCCCGTTTCCCCCAGGCGCGTATCACCCTCGACCCCAACGGTGCGTGGCTCCTCAAGGAAGCCATCGAGGTCTGCCAGAACCTCAAGGGCGTGCTCGCCTACGCCGAGGATCCGTGCGGCGCCGAAGCGGGCTTCTCGGGACGCGAGATCATGGCGGAGTTCAAGCAGGCTACCGGACTCCGTACCGCCACGAACATGGTGGCGACCGACTGGCGTCAGCTCGACCACGCCCTGAAGCTGCAGGCGGTCGACATCCCGCTCGCCGACCCGCACTTCTGGACCATGCAAGGCTCGGTCCAGGTCGCGCAGGTCTGCCAGGAACGCGGCCTCACCTGGGGTTCGCACTCCAACAACCATTTCGACATCTCCCTCGCGATGTTCACGCACGTCGGCGCCGCCGCGCCGGGCGACGTCACCGCGATGGACACGCATTGGATCTGGCAGGAAGGCCAGCGCCTCACGAAGGAGCCCCTGCTCATCAAGGGCGGTAAGATCGCCGTCCCGCAGAAACCCGGTCTCGGCATCGAGATCGACCCGGCCCAGCTCGAGGCCGCCCATCAGCTCTACCTGAAGCTGCCGTCCGGCTCGCGTGACGACGCCGTCGCGATGCAGTTCCTCATCCCGGGCTGGAAATTCGACCCGAAAAAGCCCTGCCTGGTCCGCTGAGAAGGATTAAGCGATAGCCAACCTCCGGACCTAGGCTAAGGTGGGCCTATGAACAAGACGTCCGTCGCCATCACCGCCGCCTTCTGCGTGGCGATCGGTTTCCTCATCGCCCGCTTCATCGGTCCGACCGAAGCCCCGCCGCCCGCCAAGGTGGAAAAGGCCGTCGTCGCCGCCCCGACGCCGCCTCCGCAGCCGGCCAAGGTCGTCGCCCCTAAGCCGGTCACCGCGGCGCCGGCCAAGCGCCCGCCGATGGACGAAGCCACCAAGGCGCGTTACAAGGCCTTCGGCGAAGAGACCCGGAAGATGGCGTTGGATCTCGCCGGCGGCGACGAGAAGAAACTCGGGCAGGCCTTCCGCAACGGCATGGCCAACCCCGCCACGCAAGACTTGTTCAATCGCGGACGCACCCTCGGCGAAGCGATGCGGGCCGCGGAGACCGACGCCGAACGCGCGGCCTTGGAAGGCGAAGTGGCCGCGCTCCGCGACGAAGGCATGGGCCTGCTCAAGGCGGAACTCGAGAAGATCGACGCCGCCGCGAACGGACAGTCCGCGCCCGCCCCGGCTGCCCCCACGCCGGTCATCCCCGCGCAGGGCTTGATGTGATGCGGATTCGCCGGGACAGGCCTATGACAGGCTCCCGGTCGACCCGCTATTGCGGCTAGCCAGTTCTCCCCGCAGCCTCGCCCCATGCTCGGAGCCATCGCCGGCGACATCATCGGGTCGGTCCACGAATTCAGTCGGAACGAAGACGCGGGGTTTCCCCTCTTCGCCGAGAAGTCCTGCCCGACCGACGACTCGCTGCTCACCTGGGCGGTGGCGGAGACGATCCTCCGCGGCGAGCACGACTATAAGCCGCGGCTCGTCGGCATGGTCGGCTACTACGAGAAGAACGGCCACTTGGCGCCGCTGTCGGCGGCCTTCGGCGGCGGCTTCCTCGGCTGGGTCGACGACGGCGCGCCCGGCGAACGGGACTCCTTCGGCAACGGCTCCGCCATGCGCGTCTCTCCGGTGTCGTGGGCGTTCGACGACCTCGAGACCGTGCTCGAACACGCCACGCTCAGCGCCCGCCCGTCGCACAAGCACCCTGAAGGCATCAAGGGCGCCCAGGCGGTCGCGGCGGCGATCTGGACGGCCCGCAAGTATCGCCACCCTGACGCCGTCCGTGCCGTGGCCGAAAGCTTCTACGGCCCCCTGCCCGCGCTCGCGGAGATCCGGAAGACCCACGCCTACGACGAGACCTGCCAAGGGTGCGTGCCCGCATGCCTCGCCATCGCGGTCGGGACGGCCGACTACGAGTCCGCCGTCCGCTTTGCCGCCTCCATCCGCGGGGACGCCGATACCCTGGCCGCCATCACCGGTTCCATCAGCCAAGCCCTCTGGGGGCTGCCCA
>CALPIW020000247.1 GCA_943323725.2 Polynucleobacter meluiroseus
GTCGACTTCGATGTCGACGATCTTGGTCATGTGCGTCTTCGCGAGCTGCTGGAAGATGACGATGTCGGTGAGACGGTTGAGGAACTCGGGTTTGAAAGCGCGCTTGGTCTCGTCCATGATGCGGTCCTTGAGCTTCTCGTAGTCGCGGGTGGAGTCCACGCCGACGTCGAAGCCGACCGAGTTATTGCGCTGCAGCACGTCGGCCCCGACGTTGGACGTCAGGATGATGATCGTGTTACGGAAGTCGACGACGCGACCGAGGGAGTCCGTCAGACGGCCGTCTTCGAGGGCCTGCAGGAGGAGCTGGATGACGTCCGGGTGGGCCTTCTCGATCTCGTCGAAGAGCACGACGGAGTAGGGCTTGCGGCGGACCGCTTCGGTGAGCTGGCCGCCTTCGTCGTGGCCGACGTAGCCGGGCGGCGAACCGATGAGGCGCGAGACCGTGAACTTCTCCATGTACTCGGACATGTCGATCTGGATGACCGCTTCCTTCTCACCGAACATGCGTTCGGCCAGGGAGCGGGCCAGGAGCGTCTTGCCCACGCCGGTGGGGCCGAGGAAGAGGAAGGAACCGATCGGGCGGCGCGGATCCTTGAGGTCCGCGCGGGAGCGGCGGAGGGCGCGGGCGACGACTTCGCAGGCGCGATCCTGGCCGATGACGGCGGTCTGCAGGTCCTTCTCGAGTTCGAGGAGCTTCTTGGTCTCCTTCTTCTCGAGACGATTGAGCGGCACGCCCGTCCAGTCGGCCACGATGTGGAGCATCTCCTCTTCGCCGACGACGATGCGCTTCTCGTCGCGCTTCTTGCGCCAGTCTTCGAGCATCTTCTCGCGCTTGGCGCGGAGCTTCTTCTCCGTGTCGCGGAGGTTGGCGGCTTCCTCGAACTTCTGGTTGCGGGAGGCGTCTTCCTTCTGTTGCACGACCTTATCGATGTCGGTCTGGACCAGGTCGATGTCGGCCGGGATGTTCAGGGAGCGGATGCGGGCGCGGGCGCCGGCTTCGTCCATGACGTCGATCGCCTTGTCGGGCAGGTGGCGGGCGGTGATGTAGCGGTGCGAGAGGCGGACGGCGGCCTCGATGGCGGCGTCGGTGTATTCGCACTTGTGGTGCTCCTCATACTTCGAGCGGATACCGCGCAGGATGAGCACGGCGTCTTCGGGCGTCGGGTCGTCGACCTTGACGGACTGGAAGCGTCGCTCGAGGGCGGCGTCCTTCTCGATGTGCTTACGGTATTCCGAGAGCGTGGTGGCGCCGACGCACTGGATCTCGCCGCGGGAAAGGGCGGGCTTGAGGATGTTGGAGGCGTCCATCGCGCCTTCGGCGGCGCCGGCGCCGACGATCGTGTGCATCTCATCGATGAACAGGATCACGTTCTTGGCGCGCTTGATCTCGTCCATGATGCCCTTGATGCGCTCTTCGAACTGGCCGCGGTATTTCGTGCCGGCGACCATCAGGGCGAGGTCGAGGGTGATGACCTTGCGGTCGAGGAGGATCTCCGGGACGACGCCGGAGGCGATCTCCTGGGCGAGCCCTTCGACGATGGCGGTCTTGCCCACGCCGGCTTCGCCGATGAGGACGGGATTGTTCTTCGTGCGGCGGCAGAGGATCTGCACAACGCGGCGGATCTCCTCCTTGCGGCCGATGACCGGGTCGAGTTCGCCGGCCTTGGCGAGCTCGGTGAGGTCGCGACCGAAGGTCTTCAGGAGCGAGAGACGTTCACCGCGGCCAGGGCGGGCGCCCTCTTCGCCGGAAGCACGGCGGGAAGGAGGCGGGGCGTCATCCGAAGAATCTTCCGACGGAGGCGGCGTATCGCCGTCCTTCTTCTCGGACTCATCGGCGGCGGAAGGATCGATGTCGGCGAGGATCTCCTTGCGGCAGCGCTCCAGGTCGACGTCGAGCTGCTGCAGGACGCGGGCGGCGACGCCCTCCCCTTCCTTCAGGAGGCCGAGGAGGATGTGTTCGGTGCCGACATATGCATGACCGAGGGCGCGGGCTTCGGTGACGGCGTGGGCCATGACTTTCTGCACGCGCGGCGTAAGCGGAATCGTGTCGGGCGCCTTGGCTTCTTCGGGGCCGGGGCCGACCTGCTTCTCGACGGCGCCGCGGACGGTCTTGAGGTCGAGGCCCATGCGGCCGAGGACGTTGACCGCGACACCCTCGCCGAGCTTGATGAGCCCGAGCAGGATGTGCTCCGTGCCGACGTAGTTATGGTTGAACCGGCGGGCTTCCGCCCGGGCCAGTTCCACGACCTTGCGGGCGCGGGGAGTGAAATTGTTGTTTTTGTCCTTATCCATGGAAAGTGGGTCGGGGCGAAACGCCCGTAGGGGGTTGGTAGCAGTAACTATGCCCGAAGTGCGGGTAGGTTCAAGCGTTCCCCCGAAGTTGGTGATAACCTCGCCTTTTGCCTTTGCCAGCGATGGACCACGGCTGTTTGTTCATCCGCAAAACCATGGGTATCAGCATGCAAGCGGCGGGCGAGGCCCTCCGGGATCTCGTCAAGGGTCTCAAAGGGCGGAAAGTGGCCGTATTGGGCCATATGCGCCCCGATGGCGACTGCATCGGCTCCCAGACCGCCCTGTGCCGCATGCTCCTCGCCGAAGGCGTCGATGCGCTCTGCGTGAATCGCGACCGGATCCCCCCGAATCTCGTCCCGTACGCCGAAGGCGTGACGTTCGTCAAAGGTGCCGATTATGACGCGACGGACCGGGTCGCGCTCACCGTCGACTGTGCCGATGCGTCCCGCGTAGGGACGGAACTGCTCGCCAAGTTCCCGGCCGGCATCCTCGCCAACATCGATCACCACGCTTCGAACCCGGACTACGCGCAGACGAACATCGTCGTCCGCGAGGCCGCCGCCACCTGCCACATCCTCGCCGCCGGCGCGCTCGCCCAGGGCCTCGCCGTCGACGCCGTCACCGCCAAGGCCCTGCACCTCGGCATCCTGACCGACACCGGCCGCTTCTGCTACCGCAGCACCACCGCCGACGTCTTCGCGATCATCGCCGAGCTCGTCCGTCGCGGCGCCGACCCCGCCGAGGCCAACTACCGCGTCTTCGAGCAGGAAAGCCGCGGCAAGCTCGAGCTCACCAAACGCTTCCTGAACACCATCCTCTTCCACGAAGACGGTAAGATCTGCTCCGGTGAACTCACCCAGGCCGA
>CALPIW020000248.1 GCA_943323725.2 Polynucleobacter meluiroseus
GGCGTAAGCTTCGTCGACCACGAGCAGGCCGGGGAAGGCCTTGGCGAGCGAGCGGACGGCGTCCGTCGCGAAGGCCACGCCGAGCGGGGCGTTCGGATTGGTCAGGAAGAAGATCGCGGCGCCGCACCGGGCGACGGCGTCGACGTCGAGGCCCAAGGCGTCGGTGACCTCGACCTTCACGACTTCGGCGTGCTGGGCGGCCGCGAGCACGGGATAGAGCGAGTAGCTCGGATTGAGCATGCCGATCGGGCGACCGGGACCGGCGTAGGCGCGGATCAGCAGGTTAAGGATGTCGTCAGAACCATTGCCGGCGACGACGTTCGCCGCCTCGAAACCGTGGAAGCGCGCGACGGCCTCGCGCAGGGGCGCGGAGTCCGGCGACGGGTAGAGACGCAGCGCGGCGCCGTCATTGACCAAGGCGACGCGGATGGCCTCGAGCGAACGGAGGCTCGGCGGATACGGGTTCTCGTTGGTGTTGAGTTTGACCCATCCCCCGCCCTGCGGCTGCTCGCCGGGGACGTAGGGAGACATGGCCACGACATGCGCGTTCGCGGCGGGAAGACGGGAGGACATCAGCGTAACTTGAGTTTGGCGGCGGCGAATTCCTGCAGCAGCGCGCGCGTCCGGGCGGCGTCATCGCAGGCGACGACCTGGGCGGCGAGCTCGCGGAGTTCGGCGGCGGTGGAATGGCGGAGGACGAAGCGCACTTCCGGCAAGGCGGCGGGGCTCATGCTGAGCTCGTGCACGCCGAGGCCGATGAGCAAGGGCGCCCACAGCGGGTCGCCGCCTAGTTCGCCGCAGACGGCGGCCGGAATCCCGGCCTTCTGCGCGGCGGCGAAGATCGCCACGAGGGTCCGCACGACCGCCGGATGGCAAGGGTCGTACAGCGAGGCGACGCGCTGGTTGCCGCGGTCGACGGCGAGCAGGTACTGGACGAGGTCGTTGGTGCCGACGCTGAAGAAATCCGCTTCGGCGGCGAGGCTGTCGGCGACCAAGACCGCCGACGGGATCTCGATCATCGCGCCGAGACGGATCGCCTCGACGGGGCGCACGCCTTCGCGGGCGAGTTCGGCCTCGACGTCACGGAAGACGGCCTTGGCGCGACGCAGCTCCTCGACGCCGGAGATCATCGGGAACATCACCTGCACCGGACCGAGCGCGGCGGCGCGGACGAGCGCGCGGAGCTGCGGCCGGAAGACGTCGGGGCGCTCCAGACACATACGCACGGCACGGTAGCCCATGAAGGGATTGGCTTCGTCGGCGAGGTCGCCCAGCCGCTTGTCGCCGCCGATGTCGAGGGTGCGGAAGGTCACCGGCCGACCCTTCGCGAGACGCACGGCTTCGGCGTATTCTTCATACTGCACGCCCTCGTCGGGCCAACCGTCGAGGCGGAGGTAAAGGTTCTCGGTACGATAGAGGCCGATGCCGCGGGCACAGTAGGCGAGGGCGTCTTCCATCTCGGCCGAATCGCCGATGTTCGCGAGCAGGCTGAAGGCGGCGCCGTCGGCGGTCAGGTCCGGGAAAGAGACTTCCGCGCGGACGCGGTCGCGACGCTGCCGAATCGCCTGCTCCTTGTCGCGGTAACCGTCGACGGTCTCGGGCGTCGGATTAATGATGACGAGGCCGGTCTCGCCGTCGACGAGGATGACGTCGTCTTCGCGGACGGCTTCCATGAGCCCCTTGACGCCGACGACCGCAGGGACGTCGAGCGAACGGGCCATGATCGCGGAGTGGCTGGTGCGACCGCCTTCTTCCGTCACGAACGCGAGCACGCCGCCGTCGTGCAGGCCGGCGGTGTCGGAAGGCGTGAGGTCGCGCGCGGCGACCACGTGTTCCTGGGCCGCCTGGCCGACGCGTTCGGGTTGGGTGCCGAGCAACTGGTCGAGCACGCGACCCGTGACGTCACGGATGTCCGACGCCCGCTCCCGCAGGAAGTCGTCGTCCATCTTCTCGAAGATCTCGATGTAACGCTGCGCGACCTCCTGGAAACAGAACTCGACGTTGAAGCCGGTGCTCCGGACTTCGCGGCTGACGTCGTCGATGAGCGCGACGTCCTCGAGCACGAGGAGATGGGCGTCGAAGATGGAGGCTTCGGATTCGTTCAGCTTACGGGCGACGTCGTCGCGGAGCTGCGAGATCTCCAGCCGGGTGGCCGCCAAGGCGCCCTCCAGCCGACGGATTTCGGCCTCCGGGTCGGCGACCTTCTCACAAGCGACGATGGCCATGCCCCGCATCAGCGGGTAGGCGGGACCACGGGCGACACCAGGGGCGGCGGCGATGCCTTTGAGGCGAACCTCGGGCCTGGAATCTGCGGCCTTCATCCGTGCATCCATTGACGCCCGGGAGCGACGGGAAGCAAGGCAGGATATCAGCCTCAGACCTCGACGGGCTCGTCGGACGGCATGACCATCTCCGGCATGACGAGGACGGGCATCGTGAGCTCAGGGACTTCTACCGACTGAGACAGCTCAGCTTCCTGGGCGACATCCGTGATCAGACGCACCGGCATGTCCTCCGCACCAAGGACTGTCTCTTCGGCAGGCACCTGTTCTTCGACGTAGGAAAGCAGACCGGAGTATTCGGCGGGAATCGTGACCTGCAGTTCGACGAAGACGAGGGCGAGCAGGCAGAGATGGGCGAAAGAGCGGCCCATGCGCTGACCGTAGGCGTGCAGCCAGGACATCACGCCGGCCGTCGAACGCTCTTCGCGATGGCTCAGGCAGGCGAGCTGGGCCTGGTGCAGACGGGCGCTGGCCTGGAAGCGGGCTCGCAAGGCCGGCGAGGCGCTCATCGCAGCGCGCAGGCGGGCGACCTGTTCGGCGGAGGCGTTACCCTCCAGGAAAAGGGCGACGAGGGATTCGAATTCGGCGGCGCTCATCCGCGGAACTCCTCTCCCATGAGTTCGCGCAGGGCTTCGCGGGCGCGGTTGATACGGCTCTTGACCGTGCCGATGGAGAGCCCGAGGTCTTCGGCGATCTCCTCGTACGACATGTTGCGGACATTGCGCATCGTCAGGATACGAGCGTGTTCCGGCTTCAATTGTTCCATGCACTCGGCCACTTTATGCACGAATTCGTTGTGCTGGGCCTCATGGCCGGGGCCTTGGGCGCCATCCGATAGGATGTCGTGCAGGGTGGCGCCGGGATCGTCACC
>CALPIW020000249.1 GCA_943323725.2 Polynucleobacter meluiroseus
CTACCACCTCGATGCTGAGATTGGCATTGTTGGCCGCGACAGCCAGGTTCTTGAGCTCCAAAGTGCCGGCGCCGGTCTTCTTCAGGATGCCGGCATTGAGGGCGGCAAGCTGATATTGTTCGGCCGCCACGCCGTTCAGGGTGGTGTTGAGCGTCAGGGTATTGGCGACCACTTCGATGGTGCTGTGGGCGGACACCGTGAAACCCTTGTCCGTCGAGCCATCGGCGCTCAGATTGGCGCGGAAGGTACCCCCGTTGAGCAGGATGTTCCCGACAGCCGCCGTGCCCAGGCCCAAGGGACCGGCCGACGCGCCCGCGTTCACCGTGGCCACCTCGAGGATGCCTTTGTTGATGAAGAGGGCGCCAGTGAAGGTGTTGGCTCCCGCCAGAATCAGCTTGCCCGTGCTTCGGCCATCATAAACCACCGGCACGGCAGCGGTGCCATTGTTTGAGATCACCGAGTTGACGGTGATGTTTGAGCTCGAATTATTGATGAAGACCAGCTCTCCCGCGGCATTGGCGGTCGTTCCACCGGCGTTCAGCGTTCCGGGAGTCCCAGCGACCCCGATCGTGAGAGCACCTGCTCCCGAAGCGACGAGAATGCCTCCTACGGTCGTGACGCCTCCAGTGCCAGTGTTGGCGCCCAATCGAAGAGTCCCTTCTGTCGTTCCATTCCGGATGTCGATGGTCCGATCCGTTGAATCACTGTATTTGAGGGTGTTAGCGTTGATCGTTCCCGTTGCGCCCATCTTGACATCGTTAGACGTCGAATTGCTGATGATATAGTTGGATGTTCCGGCGCTGGCAATCGTGGGAGCCGTCGTGCCTGCGAGCGCGGCATAGGTCGCTAATGCGGTGATGTTGGTGCCATTCGCCGCCGCCCAGTCGTTTCCGTTGAAGGTAGTGGTCCCGTTGACGAGGCCAGCCACCGCCGCATGGGCGGACGCGACCGTTCCGGTCGGGACCGAGAAATTAAGCGTGCTGCCCGCCACGCGAGTAATCGTGCCCACCGTCAAAGCCATCGCTTCGGTGAGATTGATGTTATTCGCCTTGGCGTTGACGGTGACGGCGCCGAAGGACTGGGCGAAAGTTCCCGTGATTTCCAACGTGCCGCCGTTACCGTAGACGGTGCTTGTACCTAAGGTCAGACCCTGCCCACTCGTCCAGACCGTGCCGCCGAAGGTGGCGGCGTCGAGCCGGAGGGTGCCGTTCCGAATCGCCATGGAACCCGAGGTGATGGCGGCCGTGGCATTTCCAGATAACACCAAAGTGCCCGGCCCTTGCTTGACCAATTGGCCCGTGGTAGATCCGCTGAAAGTTCCTGGAATGGTCAGGGTCGTGCCGACGGGCGTGTTAAAGCCCGGATTCTTGGCCCCTGTGTTGACGAAATTGCGGCCGGTGAGCGTCACCGCGGAAACCCCAGGTTGCACCTGGATGGTGGAATTTCCCATGGTAAGTTCACCCGCGGCCGCCCCGAGGGAGCGGTCGGCATCGATTACTAGTGTCGAATTATCCCCCATCGTGGTTTTTCCCACGAAGGTTTTGTCCACGCCGCCGTTCGCACTGGTCAGCCAGCTAAGAGAGCCGATGCCAGCCCCGCCTTGCGTGTAGTTGATGCCGCCTGGCCCGTTGGTGATGTCGCCTAAGAAAAGGGTGGCGCGTGGCCGGCCGGTGATGGTCGGATTAGAGCGTCCGCCCAAGTCTAACGTGCCGAGATACCGCAGTGTCCCCTGACTGGCATTCGCCAGGATGCCATTGGTGCCCTGGTCGCCACCCGCTTCAAAGGCAGCGGTGGAAGACCCTTCAATCGTGATGTTATTACTGACGGAGCGGTCGCCATTCACGGCGCCCAAGTGCCAGTTCTGAGTGCCGCCCAGAGTGATGGCGCCCGTGCCAAAAGCGCTGTTGCTGGCGATGCCCACCACCACGCCAGCAATGGCGGCATTGACCGCGCCGCCGGCGGCGTTGCCGTTGAGAGTCGTGCCTTGGGTATAGTCGTTGTTAGCGGCGATGGTGGTGCTGCCGAAAGAGAGGTTCACCGAACGGGCGCCGGTCAGCTGGTTGTTGCCCCCGAGGACCAGGCTCGTGGAGGCGGCAGACGTCCCGCCCGTGTGCATCATTCCACCGAACTGATAGACGTTGTTGGCCGGGGTGATCGTGCCGGTGTAGGTGGTCGCCTGCGTTGGAGCCGTCGGCGTCGCGCCATCGACCCAGGCGAAGGCGGCCAGACGCATGTTCGGATAGTTGGTGAAGTTGAGCGCCGCGCTGCTGTGGGCTCCGAGGATAAAGGCGCCCGTGGTCGTGGATGCGGTCGGGTTCGCGATGCGAGAGCCTAAAGTGGAGATGGGATTGATATCCCCGATGACGCCCACGGCGCCGTTCGGGACGGCACCGGTCGCGGCGCTGGCAAAGGTGATATTGGCTCCGGAGCCGGGAATCGCCGTGGTTGCGTTGCCGAACATGAGCGTGCCGGCACCGATCGTGACCGTCGCCCCGCTGGTGCCTGCGGAGTTAGCACCCGTAAGGAGCAGGATGCCCGGGCCTGTCTTGTTCAGTCCGCCGCCAGTCGTGCTGCTCAGGGCTCCGCTCATGATGGCCGTGACCATCGCGCCTCCGGAGGTGATAGACCCAACGGACACATTCACGGTGCGCGATGCTCCGCCGAGTGCGACGGCGTTTTGGAAATCGATGGTCCCGAGGGAGGCTTGGGAATTGCCGGTATTCTGACCGAATTGCAGTTCTTGGCTCGTCGGCACAAAGCCGCCCGCCCCCCAAGTGAGCGTGGCGCCGACACCGCCGAGATTGACCACTTGCGTGGCCGCCGAGTTGTTACTGAAGCCGCCGTTTCCTTCCCAATGGATCTGGCCCGGCCCATAACCCAACGAACGGGTGATGGTTCCCGCCGTGGCGTTGGTCTCCAAAATGGCGCGGTTAGTGCCCGTAGCGGCGAAAACGATGTTGCCGGCGGTCGCCGTCGAAAGAAGCCCACCGCTGCCGGAGTAGAGCGCGTTGGCAATGTTGAGCAGGAGGATACCACGGGAGATCGTGGTGTTGCCGGTAAAGGTATTGGCGGCGGAAAGCCGGAACGGACGCTGATCCCCGCCGAAACTGAGGGTGAGACTGGTCGGACTGGTGGCATTGGCGTCACC
>CALPIW020000250.1 GCA_943323725.2 Polynucleobacter meluiroseus
CCTGCTCTTCTGCCGCTGGTTCTCCATCACTGCCGGCGACGGCGCCTTGCTGATGACGCTCGCCGCCAGCTCATCGTTCATCGCCGTCCCGGCCGTGCTCCGGCTCACCGTGCCGGAAGCCAACCCGTCCTTGTATTTCGGCCTCTCGCTCACGATAAACTTCCCGCTGAACCTACTGGTGGGCATCCCGCTCTGGATCGAGCTGGCCCAGCGCTTCCTGCAGCCCTGAACGATGCCTCGGCGCGCCTTCAGCTCAACGCCGCAGCCACCGGGCGACTAATAGCACCAGACCGAGGGCCGCCAGCTGCGCCAGCAGGAAGGGGCCGACATCGGCGGGACGAATCCCGACGAACGTATCGGTGAGCCCGCGGGCGAGCGTGGCCGCAGGATTCGCGAAGAAGGTCGAGGACGTCGCCCAATAACCCGCGGTCACGGTAAGAGCGACATACGCCGGCAGCTTGGGATCCTTTCGGGAAGAGGCCGTGCGGATGAGGATGAGGAGCAGGAACGTGGCGAGGAGTTCGCTGAACCAGAGACCGGCCGAAGACCTTGGCTTCGTCGACACCTGCAAGATCGGCAGATCGAACATGGCATGCACGGCCCAGACGCCGGCGATCGCGCCAGCGACTTGCGTCGCGAGATAACCGAAGACCTGACGGGCCTCAATGGCGCGATCAGCCCAAGCCATCAGCGTGACCACCGGGTTGAGATGCGCGCCGGATACCGGACCGAACAGGCTGATGATGACGTAAAGCGCGGCGCCCGTGGCGAGGCTGTTGGCGAGCAACGCGACGGCGACGTTACCTCCGGCCAAAGACTCCCCCATGACGCCCGAGCCGGTGACGGCGAGGAGCAGCAAGGCCGTGCCGAAGAACTCCGCTGCGAGCTGGCGCTTCATGGTCACTTGGCCTGGGCGGCGGCTTCCTTGAGACCCGCGGCGTAAGCTTCGAAGACGAGTCTGATCTCATCGCGGACCCGGCGGAATTCGTCGCGGATCTCCTCCGGCGTACCGGTGGCATGCGCGGGATCCTTGAAGCCCCAGTGATAGCGGTTCAGCTGACCGGGGAAGATCGGGCACACCTGATCGGCGTTGCCGCAGACGGTCACGACGGTCGAGACGGGGACGTTGAGGAACTCCGAGAGGTGCTTGGAGCGATGCGCCGAGGCGTCGAGGCCGATCTCCTTGAGGACCTCGAGGGCCATCGGATGGACGTAACCGGCCGGCTTCGAACCGGCGCTGGCGACGTCAGCCAGGCTGCCGACGGCGCGACGGAGGATGGCCTCCGCGAGATGGCTCCGGCAGGAGTTGCCGGTGCAGAGGACGAGGATGAGGGGCTTGCTCATGGGTAGTGGGAAAATCAGCAGCAACCAGAACCGGGCTTACAGGCGTTCGGGATGCAGACATCCGGGGCCAGGCAATCCGCCTGCTTGGCCGCGAGGAGGAAGATACGCTCGGCGCCTTCGACGACGGAGCCGACCACCGGGAAGACGGTCAGGAAGGGGAAGTCGTGTTCGACCTCGAGCGGCACGTCGGTCACGCCGACGAGTCCGGCGCCCCGGTCGAGCACTTGTAAGGCCTTGGCGCAGCCGACGCGGTGGTCGGTGTCATCGGCCGCCCAGAGCTGCAGGCGCGCCGAGACGTCCGTCCGGATGGTCCCGCCACAGTCGATATAACGCTTCTCGACGCGGGCGACTTCGGTCAGGTGCAGATGGATCGGCGTCAGTCCACCCGTCGGCAGGCGGAAACGCAGGCCGAGCTGGGCGCTCGCGGCCAACGCCTGACGAAAATCTCCGAGGGACATCGGAGCGGGTTTTAGGACTTGCATACGCTTGGACATATATATTGGTTACCGCATGCCCGGAGTCAAGCAGGCAACCTCCCCCCCCGCCGTCGAAACCGTGTGTCTCGGCCTCTCCGATCCGACGCGTCTTAAACTCCTCGCCCGGATCGGCCGCGAGGAAGTCTGCGTCTGTGACCTGCAGGCTTATGTGGAGCGCGATCAGCCGACCGTCTCGCGTCATCTGGCGATGCTCCGTAAATGCGGCCTGGTCGAACGTCGCAAGGAAGGCCGTTGGTGCCATTACCGTCGCACCTCCCTGCCCCCTGCCCTAGCCCGTCTGGTCGACCTCGCCGCGCCACCGCGCCTCGGCAAAAGTCGGTCCTGCTGCTGATTCCGGTTCGGAGGCCCCGGCGGCAGGGTCGTCGCAAATTACGCTGGAGGAGAGGAAGTCGTGCCGGTTTCATGAGCCATACCCCGCCCCATGCTCCGCCCACTCATCACGTCCGTCGCCTTGATCTGCGCCTTTTCCTCCTCGGCGGCGGAATCAGCCAAGCCCGACCCCAAGGGGCCGGGCATCGTCGTGACGCTCTGGTCCAAAGGCTCGATGCCTGGGCAACCCGTGAAAGGAACAGAGCGTACGCTGCCCGCCCGTGGCGACGAGGTGATCCGTCTGACCGACATCAGCGAACCTTCCTTCACCGTCTATCGGGCGGAGTCCGCCAAACCGGCGCCCGCCGTGATCATCAGCCCCGGCGGCGGCTACGGCGGCCTCGCTTATAACAAGGAAGGCACCGAAGTCGCCGCATGGCTGAATAAGCTCGGCGTCACCGGCGTCGTCCTCAAATACCGTGTGCCGAATAATCGTGAAGGCGCCTTCCAAGACATCCAGCGCGCGATCCGCCTCGTCCGTCATCGCGCGGCCGAATGGAACATCGATCGTGCGCACGTCGGCGTCATGGGCTTCTCCGCCGGCGGCCACCTCTCGGCCCGGCTCAGCGTCCACGCGGTTGCGGCGACTTATGCGCGGATCGACGCGGCCGACGATCAGCCCCTGCGTCCGGATTTCGCCGTCCTCGGTTACCCCGCCTACCTCGACGAAGGCCTCGTACCGCTCGTGGACGGACAGACCGCGCCGACCTTCATCGCCCACGCCGAAGACGACAAACGCTTCATCAAAGGCAGTGACGCCTACTTCGCCGCGCTCAAGGGCACCAAGGCCCCGCACACCTTCTTCCGCTGCGCCACCGGCGGCCACGGCCACGGACTGCGCTCCGAGAAGGACGTCAAGGTCTGGCCCGATAAATGCCGGGACTGGCTCACCCAGATCGGCGTCTTAGCTTCCGCCCGCTGATCGATTCTAGAC
>CALPIW020000251.1 GCA_943323725.2 Polynucleobacter meluiroseus
CGTGAGTCCGCCGGAGGATTTCACGGTGGCACGCAGCTTGGCCAGCGGAGCAGGTTCGGAGCTCAGCCAGATGGTCTTCAGAGGCGAGGTCTTCTTGGTCTTAGTGTCACGGATGGTCTGATCCAGACCGCGCAGGACGGCATCGCGGAGGTTGGTCCGGTCATCGAGCGTCACGGCGACGGCGAGCATCTGTTCGAAGGGGCCGCCTTTGCCGGCCTGCGAGACGAGCGCCGCCAAGGCTTCGAGTACCGGGCCGGTCTCGGTCAGGTTGGCGCGATCCGCGACCGCGGCGACGGCTTGGGCGAGGGCGACTTCGCGGCCGCGAGCGCCGGAGAGCGCGCCTTCGCGGATGAGGGCGTTCTTGCCATGTCGGGCGAGGAGTTCGGCGAGCGTGCGGTCGGCGGTCGGCTGGTTGGCGGCCGAGAGGCGGATTGCGAGATGGGCGAGCACCAGCGGGGCAGGGTCATCCTTCACCGCGAGCAGGTCGGGGAGGAGGTCCGCCGAGGCCAGGCGCACGGCGGCGGCGCGGACCTGCGCGTCGGCGTCCTTGAGGGCGGCGCGGACGTCATCCGGCGTGATGGCGCCGAGGCCGTCCAAGGTCCAGAGCGCGTGCAGGCGCGTCACGGCAGGCGCGGCCGCATCGGCGCGCAGGGCGCGCAGGGCGGGGGCGGCGGCCGCGTCGCCGCTTTCGACGAGCAGGCGCTGGGCGGCGTCACGGACCCAGCCGTTAGGGTGGGAGAGGCGGGCGACGCGGTCGGCGACGCCGGCCGGCAAGGTCGTCTTGGTCGGAGCCGCCTTATCGTCGCGCACGATGCGCCAGATGCGGCCTTGGTTGACGGGTGTCTCGAGCTTACGCGCCTTGATGTTGGCCATCAGGTAGTGCGTCAGGAAGCCCGGGTGCTGGAGCATGCCGCGGTACATGTCCACGACGTAGAGGGCGCCGTCGGGTCCGTTGGCCATCATCACCGGGCGGAAGCGCTCGTCGGTGGACGTCAGGAACTCCGTGCCGGGGTGCGCGTCCTCGGCGGTGATCACGCCGTCCTTCTCCGTCAGCTTGAGGCGCTTCACGAGATTGGAGGACGGTTCGGGGACGAACGCGTCGCCACGATATTCGGCCGGGAAGGCGTCGCCGCGGTAGACCACGGCGCCGCAGGTGGAGGTCGCGCGGGCCAGCGTGCCGTCTTCCCGCAGCGTCTTCGGATCGTAGCCACGGTTGACGCCGGGCGTCGGGTGCGAAGGGAAGACCGCCTGATCCCTCATCACCTGGAAGTTGACCGACGAGGCCGTACGCAGGAGCGGATTGCGCGAGAAGGCCGCGGCGGGCAGGAGGTCGGCGCGGAGGAGGTCGGAGTTGTAGTTGAAGAACAGGCGTCCGGCGTCGTCCTGGCAGAGGCCCCACTGGCCGCGGCCGAGGCCGGGCCCGCGCTGCCACGTATCGCCCTGCGCGCGGAAGCTCACACCATAGCCCGCGGAGTAGATGCGATTGTCCATCGCCCAGGTCGGCGTGTTGGCCATGTGTTCCGGCTGGCCGCCGAAGGTGCCGTAGTCGGAGGCCACGATCGTGCGGCTCTCGGCTTTGCCGTCGCCGTCGAGGTCGCGGCAGAAGAAGAGGTTCGGCGGTTCGGCGACGAGCGCGCCGCCCTTGACCGGCATCACCCCACGCGGCATGACGAGATTATCGGCGAAAGAAGAAGCGCGATCCATGCGACCGTCTCCGTCCGTGTCGGTGAGCAGCGAGACTCGGCCGATCGGTTCTTTCTCCGTGGTGCCGTCGACGTCGCGCATGTAGCCGCGCATTTCGACCACGAACATCCGACCTTGGTCGTCGAAGCTGATCGCGACGGGCGTCTCGATCATCGGTTCGGCGGCGACGAGTTCGATGCGGAACCCGGGCGGCAGGCGGAAGGACTTCAGGGCTTCCTCTGGCGAGAGGGGCGCCGGGGCGGGGAGATCGAATTTGAGGGTGACGTCCTTCGGGCCGGCATTGCCCTTGTTCAGGGCGAAAGCGGACGTGGCTCCGACAAGCAGAGCCAGGACGGCAAGCGGGGTTTTCATGCAGGCTTTTAAGACAGGCCAAAAGGGTGGGGGTTGCAAGGCGAACCCCCCGTTTTCCCCCTAAGGAAAGCCGAGGCCGAGGGCTTACTTCTTGCCCTTAGGCGCGGCGGCTACCGCGGCCGGCCAGTCGTCGGTCCGGAAGGGGGAGGCGGGCAGGCCGGCGCCGTTGGCGAGGCTGTATTCCGGCCAATCCTTCCAAGCGTAGCGGACGGCGGCAGGCTTGGCGACTTCGGCGCTGCTGACGACCACGGTCTCACCGACGATCTTCGCCTCGGCGGCCTTCCACTGCTTGTCTTCGCCGGCGATCTGGAAGCCCGTGAGGGCGCCGCCGTTCATGGACTTCAATCCGCCGTTCGCATGCTTGAAGGAGACCGTGATCGCGTCGCCGCTGATCGAGGAGCCGGCCGGGAGCGGGCCGCTGATCGCGGCGACGTTCTTACCATAGACCGTGCCGAGGGCCCAGAAGGAGAGGCGCTTGCCGACGCCCTGCTTGTTCTTCGGGTGGATGTCCTTGGCGTCGCCGATATCGATCGTGATGGCCATGCCGGTCTTCGGGAGTTCCAGCGTCTTCATCATCGATTCGCGGACGCGGGGCCAGCCTTCGCCGGGCGCGGTGTAGTTCGGAAGCTGGACCCAGGCGAACGGCACTTCGTCGTTCCACAGCGTGCGCCAGCTCGTGACGAGTTGGGAGAGCTGCTTGTGATAAAGGCCAGGGTTGCTGGCGTTGCCTTCGCCTTGATACCAAAGCATACCGCGGAGCGTGTAGGGGGCGAGGTTGACGACTTTTCCGTTGTAGAGGCCGGCGGGCCCGCCCTTGAGCTTGCGCATGGCCAGCGGATTCTTCGGCGCCGGGGTGACGAAAGGAGTACCGTTGGCCTTGGCCTTGGCGACAGCGGCTTTCCAGATGTCCGTCTGCTTCTGGAAGAGTTCGGGCGCCTTCTTTTCATCAAAGGCCAGATAGTCCTTCAGCTTGGCGTCATAATTCGCCTTCGTTTCAGGGTCTGAGGACTGCGCCTCGGCGGAGACCCAGGACTCGATGACCGTGCCACCGATGGAGGTGTTGATCAGGCCGACGGGCACGCCGA
>CALPIW020000252.1 GCA_943323725.2 Polynucleobacter meluiroseus
GGGAGGGAAGGGTGTCGAACCTGCCGCGGGGCTCAGCGCGGGCAGGCCACGGGCGAGCAGGTCGTAGCGCATCTTAGGGATGTCGGCCAATGGCGAGCCCGGTGCGATCGAGAGCACGTGCAGCCACCGCTGTTCGAACGGCCGGAAGAACGGGTGCGTCCGCAACTGAGCGTCCGTGATCCGGGCGGCGACGGCGGGCGCGAGCAGCTCGTAGCGGCCGCCGAGCAGTCTTTCTGGTCCGCTCGGGATGAACCGGCCGCGCCAGGCGGGGTTGAATCCCCAGCCCCCTTGGGAACGCTCCATCGGCAGGGCACCGAGTGAACGTGTCCAGCCGACGCCTTTGAGGAGCTCCTGGGTCTTCCAGACCCCGTAGTCGATCGAGCGTCCGGCCCAAAGCGTGGCGAGGACGGAGGCCGAGGTCATCGCCGGAGGGCAGTTCGTCACGTCTTCGCCGGCGGAGAAGCAGTTCATGACGTCGCGCAGCTGTCGCACGCGGAAGAAGCAGTTCGGCCAGGCGTAGCCGTGACGCCGATGACCATGGACGTGGACTTTCGACCAATCGGAGGCGTATAGCCGGCGAGGGTATATGCGCCAGGAGGCCTCCGTCATGTCGGCCGCATAAGCATGGGTGACTCCTTCGCCGGCGATCGCTTCGAGCGGCAGGGCGGCATTGAGAAGGTAGAAGTGAGCCGGCGTGAAGCCCGCTTGCACGCCCTGGCACGCCACGATGTTGCCGAGGCTGTGCGCGACCAGCGTCGTGCGGCTCTCATCAAGGAAGCGGAGAGCGCGGGGAAGCCCATCGCCCGCCTGGAAGGCTTGGAAAACGGCCTGGTGATAGTCCAGGCCGGTGTCGCCGTTCCAGGTCACGCCGACGAAGCGGGCGTTGCTGCCGAGGGCGCGCAGCCGCTTGAAGGTCTCCGCATGCCAGCCACGGGCGGACTGCGCCGAGACGCTATAACCGTGGAGCATCACGACCCAGCGCGAGGTGGTCTCCGTATCCGGCAAGCCGGCCGGATCAGCGACCGCCGTCGGCCGAGGCGCCTCCTTGGAAGGCACGGGCTTGCCGTCGAAGGATTGGGCGTGGCCAGTCAGTTCGACCTGGCGGTACATCGCTTCGACGGCGCTGATCGCCATCGGCAGTTCCAGACCGGCGACGACTTGCTCGTCCTGAAGGATTTCCAGCCGCAATGGGCGGACCGAGGGGCGGGTGCACTCGAGCAAGAGGACGCCGTGCTCTTGGCGGGAGACGTGCAGGAGGAACTCAGCCGGAAGCTCGATCGCCCCGTGCGCATCTGGCCGGAGGATTTCGGCGGCAGCGCAAGGCCCGTCGAGCGAGGGGCCGAAGACCGCCAGTTCGTCGTTACGGTGGATGGCGCCGACCGTCGCACGCGTCAGGCCGGTGGGGACGGCCTGCACGCACCGGTCCGCCTGTCGCAGCACATATCTGAATCCGTCCTGCGGCCGAAGCCGCCGCACCGCTGCGCCGAGGGCCAGATTCAGCGGGATGAAGTCGACGAGGTCGCGCTGCCCGTCGATGCCTGCTTGGGCGTGGTCGGCTTGGACTCCGGTCAATCCGGGCAGGTCGGCCTGTTCCTGCCAGTCGCCAGCGTCGTCGTCATCATTCACCCAATGACGGAGCGGTCGGCCCGAGGGCGGGCGCTCGCCGGCGACGATGATGCCATCCCGGTCCGCGTCGACTTCGAGTCCGGCAGGCACCACGCTGAAATCCTGCACACGGTACTGCATCCTTGCGCCGCTCTCGGGCAGGAGGGAGATCGTCAGGGGGCGCAGATGATCTTCCGCGGTCAGGGTGAAGGCCACGCCGGCCGTCCGGCTGCGCTGGTCTACGTCCGCGGGGGTCCGCCACTCGCCGATGATCTTGCCGTCATCGCGTCGGACCGTGACCACATAATGTTGCCGTAGTTCCAAGGGGTTATGGCTGACCTGATGGCTCCAGAGGAGGAAATAGGAGCCCGCGGCGAGGTCGGATCGCTTCACCTCCGCCGCCAGGTCGGGCAACGATCCCGGGAGGTAGTAGTATCGAAGGCTGATCGAGCCTTCGCGCGTGACTGGCGCCGGCCGCGAAGCTGGCTTCGCTGTGCCGCCAGAAAGTTCGATGGCCCGCAACCGGTGCAGGCGCAGGGCAGGGGTGATTGGTCCGAAGCCGGATTCCATGAAACGCGGATGGTCCGTCGGGTCGCAAGGGTCCGTGCGGTGGATGAGCTCGGCGAGGTCGTTCCACTTGTCGGCATCCGTGTCCGCCTCTAGCGGGTCAGTGCCCAGCTGATCTTCCAGTTCATCATCCAGGCCGTCGTCATCACTGTCCTCGATCGGCATGACCAGCCCGGGCAGGCTCGCGCGGAAGGCGGCCTGAGTCGGGATGGCGAGGAGACACGACAGTAGGACGAGCAGGCTTAGGCGTGAGGGCGGAAACATGACGCGGGGGAGATGGTGGGCCGCCCCGGACAAAACAATCCGCTAGGTCTGAGGACTTTATGATGAAGCCATGCATAGGGCCGCCGCTGAGGCGGCTATATGTCCGCGAACTGTCGAATAAAGGGTGGATAAAGCGATGGGGTCGGTTGACCCGGAAACCTTGGGGCATTCATATTGTCCCTATGCGTATGCCCCGACGCAGTCACCTCCTCACCGCCCTTTGCCTGGCCGCCGCGCCGCTCTGCGCCCAGATCGGCGACAAGGCCGACAAGGCCGGGGTCCAGCAGGTGCCGATCGTCCCGGCGCACCTGATCCCGCCGTCGCCCCCGCTTTCCGCCGAAGAGGCGCTGCGCGCCTTCAAGGTCGCCCCGGGTTACCGCATCGAGCTCGTCGCCGAGGCCCCGCTGGTCCGTCACCCGACGGTCCTGCAGTTCGCCCCCGACGGCCGCCTCTGGGTCGTGGAGATGACGGGCTACATGGAAGACTTCGACGGCACGACGGAAGCCCAGGCCAAAGGCTCGGTGGTCGTGCTCAGCGATACCGACGGCGACGGCCGCATGGACAAGCGCACGGTCTTCCTCGATGACATCATTCTGCCCCGGGCGCTGGTGCTGCACCGCGACGGCGCGCTCGTCGGCGCCCCGCCACACCTGTGGTTCTGCCGCGACACCGACGGCGACGGCAAGGCCGACGAAAAGACGGA
>CALPIW020000253.1 GCA_943323725.2 Polynucleobacter meluiroseus
CCGACGCGCCGAGGCCCAACATCATCCTCATCCTCGCGGATGACCTCGGCTACGGCTCGCTGGGCCGCTACGGCCATGAAAAGGTGAAGACCCCGCACATCGACCGTCTCGCAGCCAGCGGCGCGAGACTGACCGACTTCCACAGCAATGGGGCCATGTGCACGCCCACTCGGGCCGCATTGATGACGGGGCGCTACCAGCAGCGCTGCGCTTGGGTGCCGGACGAGGAACTGACGCCGCTCTCCCGCGAACAACGCCGGCTGAACCCCAAGCAGCGCTGGGCCTGGGGCGTCTCTGCGCATGAAGTGATGCTGCCGACCGTGCTGGGTCGGGCCGGCTATCGCACCGCCCTCATCGGGAAATGGCACCTGGGCTACGATCCGAAGTTTCACCCGATGAATCATGGCTTCGACGAGTTCCGAGGCTTCGTCGGCGGCAACGTGGACTATCATACCCATGTCGCGGGTTACGGCGACAAGACGCTCGATTGGTGGCGAGACCGACAGAAGCAGGATGAGCCCGGGTATGCCACGGATCTGCTGACCCGGCATGCCACCGACTTCATCAGGCAGAACAAGGCGGGGCCGTTCTTCCTGTATCTCGCCCACGGAGCCCCCCACGAACCCTGGCAGGGGCGCGACCCCGCCAAGAAAAGGTCCGCGGCCGTCACTTATCAGGAAATGATCGAGACCCTCGATGAGTCCGTCGGGGCCGTCCTCTCGGCTTTGCATGAGCATGGGCTGGAGAAGAAGACGCTCGTGATCTTTTGCTCCGACAACGGTCCGGACGCCCCGGCCGGATTCAGGGCGAACGGCGCCCTGCAAGGCAAGAAAGGCAGCATGTTCGAAGGCGGACACCGCGTGCCCTGCGTCGCGAGCTGGCCCGGCGTGATCCCCGGCGGCCTGAAACACGACGCAACCGCGATGACGATGGATTTCCTGCCGACCTTCGCCAAACTTGCGGGAGCGACCCTTCCCGCCGGCTATCTCAGCGATGGCGTGGATCTGCTGCCGTCGCTCAAAGATGGCGCCAAGACCGCCGAACGCGCCCTCCACTGGCAACACGACCAAGGCTGGGCCGTGCGCAAAGGTCCGTGGAAACTCATCGGGAAAGGTCAGAGCCCCCAGGTGCTCGTGAACCTCGACGAAGACCTCTCCGAAAAGGTAAACCGCATGCAACAAAACCCCGACAAGGCGGACGAACTGACCAAGCTCCACCGAGACTGGCTGACCGGAATGGCCGGCGAACGGTGAAATCGATGAATCATCCCACCCGACATCCCCATCCCTTCCCCCTCTGCGTCCTCCGGCTTCACTGCGGATTAAGCATGCCGTCGACCACGCAAAGCCCGGCTGCTTCGCCGGTGACATCGGCAGCGGGCACATCTCGATTCAAGACACCGCTTCGTACGAGACGCCTTACCCTATCGCCTGAGGGATTCTCCGAAACCGTAACAAGCCAGCCCTGAGCGGGGTTCTTCCTGAACAGCCCGTCCGCCCCTATGTCCTGCCATCGCCTCATCGCCCTCCTGCTTCTGCCGCTCGCATCCCTGCAAGCTGCGGGCAACACCCCGACCACCTGGTCGGACGACTTCTCAGACGCAGAAACTTTCGCCAAGCATTGGGGACCCTATGGTTTCCTCGCGACCGGGATCGACGCCAAGCATCCGCTAGGCAAGACCGTCAGCGGCAAGGACGCGCGGCCGGAATGGTGGCAAGTCATCGAAGGATCGCTCCGCGGCCAGTGCTTCCCGGAAGAGAAGCATCCGCCGGGACTACGCCGGGCGATCACCGGGACCGATATCCGGGTGAGCTGTCGCTTCAAGCTTTCCGCCGGCGGCCAGGTCGGCATCAGCATCGGCGGCCCCAACCCCGTCGTGGAGCGAGACTTCAACGTCGCCGGCGTGCATATCCGCGCGGATGCCGTCACCGCGTGGGACAACGACGTCCTGCACCCGAAAGGTTCGCCCCAGGCCGCCGAACTGAAGGCCAAGGGCATCTGGAACCGAAAATTCTTCTATGCGAAGACCGTGAAGGCCCAGATCGCTCCCGACGCGTGGCATTCCTTGGTCCTGGAACTGCGCGGCAAAGAACTGAAGGTCATCGTCGACGGCCAACTAGCCCTCACTTACGTCACGCTCTGCGGCGACGTGGCGAAGCATGACATCGGCCTGCAGCCCGGCGGAAAAAGCCCGCAGCCCCTCGCCACTTGGTTCGACGACGTACGCGTGGAACCGCTGACCGATTCCAATCACACCCAACGATGAAGCCTGAACCCAGTAATCTTCTGGCGGCCTTGCTCATGGCCTTGACCGCGACGCTCGTCGCGCGCCCGCCCAACGTGCTCATCGTCATCAACGACGACCAGACCTGGCTGGAGTGCGGCGCCTACGGCAAGAGTTCGGTGCCGACGCCGCATTTCGACCGCGTGGCCAAGGACGGCGTGCTTTTCCGTCATGGCTACTGTTCGGCGCCCTCTTGCGCCCCCGCCCGCGCGGCCCTGCTGACCGGACGGAACTTCTGGGAACTCGAACAAGGCGCGATCATCCAAGCCTGGCTGCCAGCTCGGTTCGCCACCCTGCCCGAAAGGCTGACCGCGGTCGGCTACCATGCGGGCTACACCGGAAAAGGCTGGGGCCCGGGCGTGAAGGAACCCACCGGCAAGCGCGACGACCCGGCCGGCAAGGCCTGGAACACCCAACGGGTGAAAGCGCCGCGGAAAGGCATCTCGCCCGTCGATTACGCCGCCAACTTCAAGGAATTCCTCGCGGCCAAGCCGAAGGACAGCCCGTTCTATTTCTGGGCCGGCCTGACCGAACCGCATGCCCCCTGGGGCCCGGACAACCACAAGGAAATCGGCGTCGACCTCAAGGACCTGAAACTGCCGGAGTTCCTGCCCGACACGAAAGGCGTGCGCATCAACCGGGCCAACTACCTGTATGAGGTCCAGCACGCCGACCGCACGCTCGGGGCCATCCTCACGCTACTGGAAGAGGCCGGCGAACTCGAGAACACCTTGGTCATCGTCACGGCGGACAACGGCACGCCGGTCCCGCGGGCCAAGGCCAACGTCTACGACTGGGGCGTGCATGTCCCGCTGGCGATGATGTGGACGGCGCGCGCCCCCGGCGGACGCAC
>CALPIW020000254.1 GCA_943323725.2 Polynucleobacter meluiroseus
AGCCGCGGTTGAGCGAGGGCGCTCAACCCTGGCCACGTAAGGCGGAACGATACCTCGTGCCGAGCTAGGTTGGCACGATTGAGATTTGCTGCGGAGGTGCCTGCCTCAGGCAGGCAGGATGATTTCGAGCTTTGCGCCGCCTTCGGACGATGATTCTTTGTGGAAAGACCAGCCGCATGCTTTGCAGACTCTTTCGACCAGGGTCAGTCCGATGCCATTTCCGCCGCGTGCATACGAGGAGGGATTCTCAGGAAGCCCAGGACCATCGTCTGTGAAGACAATCGAGATCGATTGGTCTTGGCGTCTGACCGTGATCTCTAGCTTGCCTTCACCCACATGGAGGTAGGTATTGCCGATGAGATTATGGCACAAGATCGACAGGGCCTCGCTGTTGATCCTGACCATGATGGGCGAAGGATAGACGAGGTTTACGGCCAGGGATGCTCGGGGGTTGAGCGCGCGAATCTCCTCTGCGACGCCATGGACCAACTCGCCGACATCAGTTACTTCCGGGTCAACCGGCGGGGTCCTGTCGCGCGCCAGCAAAAGGAAAGTCCGGATGAGACGCTCCATTCGGTGCGCGGACCGACGTAGCCGCTCCCTGACATGATCGTGGTTGGCTCCCTTCTCGGCCGGAGTTCCTAGGATATCCAAGGCTGTCGTAATCGTGGCGATGGGCGTCCGCAGTTCGTGGCTGCAGTCCGAGAGGAAGCGGCGTTCTCTTGCCAACATCTCTTCTAGCCGAGACCGGTAATCGTCCAAAGCCGCTGCCAACTGTCCGATCTCGTCCTTCGGGAAGTCGGCGTGAAACCTGGCACCCGCGGTCGCGGCGTCTTCTCGGACCACGCGTCCGGTTAGGCGACGAAGCGGTTTGAGCGTCCATCTTGTGATCAGCTCGCTGACGCCCAGTGCGACCAGGAAGAGGCCGGCACTGAGGAAGATGAGTTTATGAATCGCCGCGTCCGTAGCCCCTTCGCTGACCTCCTGGGTGCTTAGGTCTGCGAGCACGAACACCGGTCTGCCGGGGGTGCCCCCGGATCCGATCCATAGCCTGTATTCTCTTTCGTATCCGAGGACGAACCAGAGTCTCAGCCGGTCGCCGAATCCCCTCACTAGTATGCTTTGGGTAAGGTCATCGTTGGCGAAAATCTCGTAAATCCCAGGAGCTGCCGGGATGTCGCGGAGATTCATCTTCGAACTGAGGAAATCTGCGTCGGAGTGAGCGGAGACGCCGGCAGGTAAAAGTCCTGGATTCCCGCCATCTGCGACGCCTTTGGCGGCGGCGACGAAATAGGCATCGTGCAGGGCGTCCTCCGCATCCAGCAGGATGACCCAGCCTATGCCGGCGAACAGGAGCGTGACCAGCCCAGTCAAGCAAGTGACCAACAGCCTGATTCTTGTGCCGATGCTGAGGCGAATCATTCGGATCGTGATGGATCGCCCAGGATCTGGAAGCCGACTCCCCGGTGGGTATGCAGCATGGGCGGAGAGCCTGGAGGGTCGATTGTCGCCCTCAGGTGGGCGATGTGCGTGCGAAGGGAATCGCTTCCAGGTGGCTCATCACCCCATAGATGCGATTCAAGTTCGGAGCGCAGGACGATGGCCGGAGAGCGCTGCATCAGCTTCTGCAGAATCAGGAACCCCATGTTGGTCAAGGTCAGCCGACGTGTCCCCCGGTGTGCTTCGCGCGTGGAGGCCTGGAGCCTCAGGTCTCCGACCTGTAATGTTTCCGCCAGGGCCCGGCTGCTTCCGGAGGCACGGCGGATGATGGCCTGCAGTCGCGCCACTAGTTCAGCGGGTGCGAAGGGTTTGATCAGGTAGTCGTCGGCGCCGGCTTGGAAGCCTCGGAGTCGGTCTTCCAGGGCGTCCGCTGCGGTCAGGATCAGCACGGGAAGGGAAGGGGCGATGCTGTCGCGCACACGCGCGCACAACTCCAGACCCCCTAGTCCGGGCAGATTCAGGTCGAACACTCCTGCGGAAAACTTCCCTTCGATCAGCTTATGGATTGCCAGCGCGCCGTTCGGCGCATGGTCGACCGCCCAGCCTTGCCCTTCTAGATAATCCTGGATGTTGGCCGCCAGGTCGGGGTCATCTTCGACGAGAAGGATGGGAAGTGGTGGAGCACCGTTCATCAGATGGCTATTCGGGCGAGGCTGCCGCGATGCGCATCATCAGAATGAATACCTGAGACCTAGCAAAGCCGAATATCCGCTGTAGTCCGCCTTGACCCGGGAGCCCCCGTTGGCGGCTTCGAGGTCCGGGCTCGATGCGTAGTGATAGCGCACTTCTGCGGTCGCGGAGAAGTTCTGATTGATAGGGTACGAGGCACCGAGGATGAGCTGGGCCGCGGGCACCCAGTTCTCGGAGAACTCCTGTTCGACCCCGCCGATGGTCATGTCGATGTCCACCTCCTGCATCAGGCCGATGCCGAGACCACAATAGAGCCTGATCTTGTCGTCGGCGTAAAAGTTATAGAGCGCGTTGAACATCAGGTTGGTCGAGGCGAAATCACCTTCGCTGGCCCCGTTGAAAGGCCCGCCTGTGACCGACGAGATTTCGTTGCTCCGATAGAACCATTCAGCTTCGAGGTCCCAATCCTTGTTCAGGTGCTTGCCGATCGCCATGCCGACGACGGTGCCGCCGTCGTAATTACCTTTGCTGGTCGCTCCGGACTGGATCAGGTCACCGTTCGAAAGACCGGAGAAACCACCGAAGAAATCCAGGTAAAGCCCGCTGGATTCAGTGGCCGCATGGGCGATGGAGCCCGTGGAGAGGAGGGATGCCGCGATCAGTAAGCCGGAGCCACGAAGGGAGTGCGAAGGCTTGGAAACATTGATATTCTTGGGTTTCATAGGTCTGCAGTATAACATGGCCAATGTTAAATGAGCGTAAAGTCAGCGTTAAATCAGGAGGGAATCGCTGACGCCAATTCAATGAAAGGCTCAGCCAAACCCGTGCGAGCCGACTAAGCCTGTTCGTTGTCCTCACCCTCGACCTTGATGATCCTAACCGCCAGCCGCTAACCGCCAACCGCTACTACCCGTGGAAGCGCTCACGCTTCCACCCACTTGCCCTTTTCCTTGATCAGGTCGACTAGGCGCTCGACGGCTTCTTCCTGGGGGAGGTTGAACTTCAC
>CALPIW020000255.1 GCA_943323725.2 Polynucleobacter meluiroseus
TCACAGCCCCTGCAGCCAGCGGAGGAAGCTTCCTTCTTCGGAGGCCAGAATCGAGAGGAGGTCGCTGCGTTCGTCGGTCCAGTACATGATGCGAGCGGGGAACTCGACGGTCTCCTTGGTCACGTCGCGCAGGAGGGGCTGTTGCAGCAGGACCTCGTTGCGGGTCATGATGATCCAGTCCGAGCCATAGAAGCCGGCGTCCTCGTAGGCCGTATCGTTATCGTCGATCGTGATGGCGGGGAATCCGATCTTATCGGCGATCCGGTAGACCACCGGGTGCAGGTCGAGGTAGCGGTTCGAGACATGCACGACGATGGCGCCGTCGGGTTTGAGGTGCCGCTGGTAGTGGTCGAAGGCCTCCAGCGTCAGGAGGTGGACCGGGATGGCGTCGCTGCTGAAGGCGTCGAGCACGATGACGTCGTATTGCTGGTCGGCTTCCCGTTCCATCGAGAGGCGGGCATCGCCCATGACGAGCTCCGTCTTCGCCTTGGAATCCTTCAGGTAGGTGAAGGTGCTCGTCGCGAGATGGGCCACGTCGTGATTGATCTCGTAGAAGCGGAAGGTGTCGCCGGGGCGGCCCCAGGCGGCGAGCGTGCCGCAGCCGAGTCCGATCGCGCCGACGCGGCGTCCGCCGCCTGGCTTGTGGGCCCGGAGCAGCCGACCGATGCCGCTGGTGGAGGTGTAGTAGCTGCTCGGGTCGGTGCGTTTCTCCGGGTCGACGTATTGCAGGCCGTGGATGGTCGCGCCGTGCTGCAGGGTCAGGTGATGCAGCCCGTCGTTGCCTGCGTCGTTGTCGTTGACCTTAAGCACCCCGTAGAAGCCCCGCGTGGTCGAGAGCGAGCCGTGGAGCGACGTCGTGGCGACGTCGGCGAGCCCGTAGCCCAAGGCGGCCAGCGCGAGGAAGGGGAACGCCCAGGCCCAGCGGGCCCGACCCTCGCGGAAGGGGAGGATGGGATCCTGGCGAAGCACGACGAGCACGAGCGCGGCGGTCAGGAAGAGCGCGAGGTGCAGCTCAAAGTAGTCGGGGAAGACGAAGGGTGCGACGAGCGCGACGAACAGCCCGCCGGCGGCTCCGCCTGCGGAGAGCGAGAGGTAGAAGCCGGTCAGGCGGCTCGCGCCGGGCCGCAGGCGGTAGACCTCGCCGTGGCAGACCATGCAGGCGACGAACATCGTGCCGAGGTAGAGCGTGGCGAGCGGGGTGATGTCGGGGTGGGACTCGGCTTGATAAAGATTCCAGAGCACCATCCCCAGCAGGACGGCGAACAGCGGGAGCCAGAAGGCCCGATGGTACCAGCGGGGGCTATCGAAGCTGATGATGAAGGAAAGCAGGTAGAGGCTCAGCGGCAGGACCCAGAGGAAGGGCACCACGGCGATGTCTTGGCAGAGCTTGTTGGTGATCGCGAGCAGGAGCATCACGCCGCAGGCGGGCAGGGCGAACCATAGCAGCTTGCGCCACGCCGAGGCGGGCGCTTCCGCGTCTTCTTGCTTGGCGTCCGTGCCGTCCGCCGCGGCGGACTTCCAGACCTTGAGGCCGCACCAGGCCGTGAGTCCGGCATAGATCGCCAGACCCCAGGACCAGCCGTCGGCCTGCGCTTGGCGGCTCAGCTGGGGTTCGAGGTAGAACGGGTAGATCAGCAGGGCGAGGAGCGAGCCGACGTTGGAAAGGGCGTAGAGGCGATACGGCGACACGCCCGGATTGGCTTTGCTGAACCAAGCCTGCAGGAGCGGGCCGGTGGCGGAGAGGACCAGGTAGGGCAGACCGAGGCAGCCGAGGAGCAGCAGCAGGATATGACCGGCGGCGTGTGAGCCGTCGTTCGGCTTCCAGTCGTCGCCCGGGGTGATCGGCAGCAGCGCCACGGCCAAGGCCAGCAGCACCAGGTGGGTGATGACCTGCCGGCGCGGGGTCAGCCGGCTGATGCTGAAGTGCGCGTAGGCGTAGCCTCCCAGGAGGAGCAGTTGGAAGAAGAGCATGCACGTCGTCCAGACGGCCGGGCCGCCGCCGAACCAGGGCAGGATGAAGCGCGCGATCAGCGGCTGGACGAGGAAGAGCAGTAAGGCTCCCCAGAAAATGGTCAGGCTGAAAGCGAACATGGCGGGGTGTGCCTTTGGAACCCCGCCGGAAGGCGAAGGTTGGGGCTAGGGAGACCTAGTTCGGTCGCCGGACTCTGGCAATCCCGTTCAGGCTCGGGGCCGGAACTTCAGCACGAGCGAATCATACCCCAGCTTACGCTCGTAGGAATGCTCGGTCTCGGTGCGTTCCTCGGCCGAAACGATCTCCATGCCGTCGACAAGTTCGACGCACTTCTGGAGCAACGTGCGCAGGAGCAGGCGGGCATGCGGGGCGCCGAGGCAGAGGTGTTCGCCGAAGCCGAACGAGAGGTGCGGGTTCGGCTTGCGGTCGATCTTGAAGACGTCGGCTTCGGGGAAGACCGACTCATCGCGGTTGGCCGACGCCCAGCCGAGCGAGACACGGCCGCCGGCGGGGACCTGTTCGCCGTGCACGGACGTGGCGACGGGGCAGACGCGACCGATGTGCGTCAGCGGCATGAAGAAACGGAAGAACTCTTCGCTCGCATGCACGATGCGCTTGGGGTCTTCGCGCAGGTAGGCCAGGGCTTCGGGGTTGGCGGCGAGGTGACCGAGTGCGCAGGCGATGGTGTGGATGACCGTGTCGCGGCCGCCGGCGAAGGTCAGGTTGGCGAAGCCCATCATCTCTTCGCGCGTGAGCGGGCGGCCTTGGAAGCTGGCTTGCGTGAGCGCGCTGAAGAAGCAGCGGCCGGGCGCCTGACTGACGGCGTCGAACTTACGCGTGAGGTAATTCTCGAGCTCCACGCCTTTCTTCAAGCCGCCGCGGACGCGGAAGACGTGGACGCCCCAGCCGATCCAGATGTCGGCCTCGCGTTCGTCGGTGTCGAGCAGGTAGGTGAGGGCACG
This sequence comes from Polynucleobacter meluiroseus, assembly GCA_943323725.2. GTDB lineage: Bacteria > Verrucomicrobiota > Verrucomicrobiia > Opitutales > UBA953 > UBA953. The sequence goes on from CALPIW020000255.1 coordinate 2,935, forward strand.
TGCTTGGATGGGCAGGGCGAAGCCGTGCACGATCTCGGTCGTTTCGCGGGCGAGGGCCCCGCGCAGGAGCTCATCGATCAGCGCTTCGACCTTGGCGACCATCTCCGGAAGCTTCGGGCGCTGGAAGTAGGGCTCCGCGATGGCGCGGTATTCTCCGTGCACGGGCGGGTCGGTCTCGATGGGCA
>CALPIW020000256.1 GCA_943323725.2 Polynucleobacter meluiroseus
CGAGGCCGTCCACTACATCGGCAACCCCGAAGGCGTGTGCCAGAGCACCCAGCGCCAGGTCATCGACGAGATTCGCCGTCTCAACGGGCAGCTGGCCCAGGAGACCGTCGATCCAGAGATCGCCACTCGCGTGGCCCAGTACGAGATGGCGTTCAAGATGCAGTCGAGCGTCCCCGAGCTGCTCGACTTCAAGAGCGAGTCCGCGAAGACCATCGAAGCCTACGGCATCAAGGAAATCGGCGACGGCTCCTTCGCCTCCAACTGCCTCATGGCCCGCCGCCTCGCCGAACGCGGCGTCCGCATGATCCAGCTCTACCACCGCGCCTGGGACCTTCACGGCGGCCTCGACAACGGCATGAAGATGGGCGCGGAAGACGTCGACAAGGCGACCGGCGCCCTCATCCGCGACCTCAAGGAGCGCGGCATGCTCGACGACACGCTCATCCTCTGGGGCGGCGAATTCGGCCGCACCCCGATGGGCCAGGGCACCGGCCGCGACCACCACATCGCCGGTTACTCGGTCTTCCTCGCCGGCGGCGGCGTCAAGGCCGGCACGACCTACGGCGCCACCGACGAACTCGGCTACAACGCCGTCGAGAACGTCGTCGATGTCCACGACCTGCACGCCACGATGCTCGCGCTGATGGGCATCGATCATCACCGCCTGAACGTGAAGTTCCAGGGCCTCGACGTGCGCCTTACCGGCGTCGCCGGCAAGGTCGTGAAGGGCATCATGGCCTGAGCGGTAAACGACACTTTAACGCCGTTTAATTTCGGCGTTTAGACTTCAACGGTCAGGCTGAAACCGTAAGGTCGTTCCATGCCCCTCCCCCGCCTCGCCCTCACGGCTGCCCTGCTGGCTTCCGCCTTCGTCCACGCCTTCGCCGCCGACGCCGTCACGCCTTCCGCGAAGACCGAACTCTTCAACGGCAAGGACACCTCCGGCTGGGTCGTCTTCCCGGAAAGCGGCAAGGATTCCTGGTCCATCAAGGACGGCATCCTCGCGTGCACCGGCAAGCCCAGCGGCTTCCTTCGCACCACCCAGAGCTATAAGCAGTATCGCTTCACGGTGGAATGGCGCTTCACCAAGCCGGGTAATACCGGAGTGGTCGTCCACATGACGCCCCCCGACGCGGTCTGGCCGAAGAGCATCGAGTGCCAAGGCATGCACAAGAACCAGGGTGACTTCTACTTCTGGAACGGCGCCACGCTCTCCGGCGGCACCGAGCTCAAGGACAAGAAGTCCGGTAAGGTCCGCGGCTATCGCCTCGGCAAGCAGGCCGATGCCGAGAAAGCGGCCGGCGAATGGAACACCTTCACCACGGTCTGCGACGGCAACACGGTCACGATCCTCGTCAACGGCAAGGAAGTGAACAAGGCCACCGGTACCAATCTCTCCGAAGGCTTCATCGGCCTGCAGGTCGAAGGCGGCGCCTTTGAGGTCAAGCGCTGCACCCTCGAGCCCCTGTAATCCGCCCACCCCTACCCCTACCCCTCTTCAGTCATGCGCCTCCTCCCCGCTCTCCTCGCCCTCGCGACCTCCGCGCTGATCGCCGCCGATGTCCCGGCCGGCTTCACCTCGCTGTTCAACGGCAAAGACCTCGCCGGCTGGCACGGCTACAATCCTCACTCCGTGGCCAAGCTCACGGGCGAAAAGAAGGACGCCATGCTCATGAAGATGCGCGACGAATTCCCGCAGCACTGGTCCGTGAAGGACGGCGAGATCTACAATCCCGGTACGGGTCCGTACGCCACGACCGACCAGGAATACGGCGACTTCGAACTGACCCTGGAATACAACATGGCGCCGAAGGGCGACTCCGGCGTCTACCTCCGCGGCGCCCCGCAGGTCCAGATCTGGGATCCGACCGACGAGAAGTCCTTCAAGCACGGCTGCCAGCTCGGCTCCGGCGCCCTCTGGAATAATTCCCCCGGCAAGCCCGGCAAGGACCCGCTGGTGCTGGCTGACAAGCCGGCCGGCGAATGGAACACCCTCCGTGTCGTGATGGTCGGCGCCCGCGTGAGCGTCTGGCTCAACGGCAAGCAGACCGTCGACCACGCGACGATGGAGAACTATTACGACCGCAAGGCCGCCCTCGCCGCCAAGGGCCCGATCTGCCTCCAGACCCACGGTGCCCCGATCCGCTGGCGCAACGTCGCGATCCGCGAGATCGCCGGCGAAGAGGCCAACCGCATCCTCACCGCGAAGGCCGCCGCCGGCTTCAAGTCGATCTTCAACGGCAAGGACTTCACCGGTTGGGCTGGCGACGTCGAGAACTTCGAAATCGTCGACGGTGGCATCCGTTGCAAGACCGGCAAGGGCGGTACGCCTTACTACGACCAGGACCTGACCGACTTCGCCGTCCGCCTCGAATTCAAGCTCCCGAAGGGCGGCAACAACGGACTGGCGCTCCGCTACCCTGGCAAAGGCAACACGGCCTATGTCGGCATGTGCGAGCTGCAGGTGCTGGACGATAACTACGATAAGGTGAAGGGTAAGATCGATCCCCGCCAAGTGCATGGTTCGGCCTACGGCATGGTCGGCGCCCAGCGCGGCTTCCAGCGCCCGATCGGCGAATGGAACTTCCAGGAAGTCACGGTCGTCGGCTCCACCCTCAAGGTGGAACTTAACGGCTTCATCATCCTCGAGGCCGACCTCGCCAAGGTCGACATGGCCACGGTGATGGCGAAGAGCCCCCACCCGGGCAAGGACCGCACGAACGGCTACTTCGGCTTTGCCGGCCACAACGACCCGGCGGAATTCCGTAACATCGCGCTCAAGGACCTGGCGGCCAAGTAAGCCCACGCCCAGCGCCCCTCCAAAACCCCTCGAATGAGGGGTTTTTTATTAAGTGCACATTGCTATGAACCCGTGGGGGTCTTAATTGTCCAATATCGCTTACCCCATGCGTCTTTCCCGACTTTGCCTTACTGCCGCCTGCGCCCTCGGGGCGCTCACCGCTTCCGCGGAGAAAGTACAGTTCAACCGGGACATCCGCCCGATCTTCTCCGACACGTGCTTCGCCTGCCACGGCCCGGACGAGAACAAGATCAAGGGCGGACTGCGTCTCGACTCCCTCGAAGCCGCCCGCAAAGGCGGTAAGTCCGGCGAAGCCGCC
>CALPIW020000257.1 GCA_943323725.2 Polynucleobacter meluiroseus
CCCTACGGCCGTCGCGGACGCAGGGATGAAGGGCGGGGACGCCGCCGACCAAGGAGGGGATCAGACCCGCAGGCACATCGTCCCGGCCCTTAAGGCCGGCGGACGACACGTCAACACACCTACGATACAAACCGGGCGGACAGCCTCGGCGACACATCTTTCGCCACAAGCGAAGAGCGGCCGCAGCAAGGGCACGTCCACGAGGACATTGTCCGGGGCAAGCAAGGCTGGCGGCGCATCCGCAAGCGCGGCCTCACCGGCAGGAACCAGGCAATCCGAACAATCATCAGGCCGGGCGCAGGCTTGGCCGGCATGCTCGCAATCCGCCGAGAGATCGTCGCAGGCGCAGTGTTCGACCGCGAGAACGCCGACCGTCGCCAATATCAGCAGGGCAAGGCAGGCGAAGAGTCTGGAACGGGCGGCTACCACTCAGTTCAGATTTCGTGCGGTCTGGCCGAAGTCAAGCGAGGCACGGCCTTTGAGGGGCGCGCCTCGGGCTCAGTTCAGCGGCGTTGGTCATAGTTCTTGGTCATACCCGGACCGGCCCACTCGATCTTTGGTAGAGTTTTTGGTAACGCCGGGGCAATCAGACCCAGCCGAAGCCCCCTTTCAGGCCCGCTCCTGATTCGTAAAGCACGCAAAGTCCGTTAGTTCGGATTTTGCGGCTAAAAAGTGGCGGAGAGGATGGGATTCGAACCCACGATACCCTTTTGGGGTATACCCATTTAGCAAACGGGCGCTTTCGGCCACTCAGCCACCTCTCCAGGTCCCTCGTCAGTTCGAAGGACAGTCACTAATGGGGAGCCGAGAGGGATGGTCAAGCCAAGGCCTTGCCCGCTTCGGCCGACCTGAGCCAAGAGCGGGAAACCCCTTATTAATCGCGCCAGATTCCCTGCTTTGATTCGTGGGTGCGGGTCAGGTCAATGAGCGTATGCATCTTCTCTACGTCGACGAAAGCGGCGACACCGGGCGTCATAACCCGGAGAACCATACCTTCGTGCTCTGCGGCCTGATGGTACACCACGCGGACTGGCATGAAGCCCGACTGGCATTTCTCGTGATGCGTATTCGCATGGAGCAGACGTTCGGACTACCAAGGTCAGCCGAGATCCACGCTAGTGAACTTCTGGGCCGGGGCCCTTCACACTTCGGACTAGACCGCACCACCCGCATCAAAGTCGCGCTTCATCAGGTAGAGATGATACGACGCCAAAGGACCTTGTTCTCAATTCGCATCGTCATAGACAAGCGAAACATCGAGGGCGACGTGCTTGCTTTGGCATGGCACCGGATGCTCAGCGCAGCCAAGTCGGTAGCGTTGTCCACCGAGCATGGCAGATGCTCTTCGCCGGGCATAATTATCATCTGCGATGACCACCGCACCGCCCCTGGAAGCGGATGGCTTGATTCCGTGAAGAAGGATTTGGATATGGAATCCGTTCTCTTAGATCTGCCTTTCGGTCGTGATTCGAAGGCGAGCGACTTCCTCCAAGCCTGTGACATGCTAGCCTACTTAACCAAGCAGACGTTCGAACCAGCAGGCTTCTTCGTTAGGAATAATTCACGGTGGCTGATCGATCGATGCGAGCGAATGTTCGATGAGCGAGGCTCCAGCTTGATGCTCAAAGGGAAAGGGGGCGCCTGCGCGCCCCCTGATAGGAATCTCGGCGGGTCTTAGCCGCCTACACACCTGAACATGAAAATGAGGCCCGAGACCCTCCCCGCAAGTCGGAAATCATGGGGGATACCACGGGGTACTGATGACATAGTAAACCGCCGCGAAACAAAGTTCGCCGCAGGGCGAAGCAAGGCAGGGGCAGGATTCATCGTGCACTCCTGTTACGAAGGGCGCGACGGAGCCACGCCCCTACCCTCGGCCGCCTTGCGGCCACGTGCTAACCCAACCGCCAACCGCTATCCGCAGAAACCCCTGTCAGCTTTTCCTTATCTAGCGATATCGTTCCGGCTCAGGACAGTGATGCCGTGACTGGACAGGACGGAGGCCGCGAGTTCCTGGGCTTCGGTGCGTACTACGAGTCCGTAGCGACCATTCGGACGGAACAAGAAGGGGTAGACGTAGTGGATGTTGATCTCCGCCTTGAGCAGGACGCCGGTGACATCCTTCAACTGCGCCTCGGACTGGAGCTCGATGGCCACGACAGGGACGTCGTCATGCGCGAAACGGTGCTCGTCGAGGATCTGCTCCGCGCGCTCGGGATAGTCGACCACGATGCGGATGATGGTCGAGTCGGTGGTATCCACCAGACAGAGGGCCATGATGTGCACATCCGCTCCGGACAAGGATTCGACGAGCTCGTTGAGGCGTCCGACCTTGTTCTCGACGAAGATGGAGAACTGGCGGACAGGTCCGAGGTCAGGTTGCTGGGAGAGTTCGGCGGCCATCAATAAGTACTATGCCATAACCTGCCGATTTCTCCAGCCCCATCTCCGGTGGCCCCTGAAGGTTGCCTTGACTTACATCTTCATATCCAGATACGAAGATACATAATGTTGACCTTCGCTGCCCTGCTCCTCGCCCAGGCCCCGACCCGCCTGCCTGAGACTGTCGTGATCGAAACCCGACAGGCGAAGCCCTTGGCCGAAGCCTCGCCCTCCGTCAGTCGCCTCGACGTGGCCGCCGCGACCGACGCCGGCCAGACCACCCTGACGAGCCTGCTCGGCGGCGCCCCGGGTGTCTTCGCGACCGAGCAGTCCGGCGAAGGCTCGGTCGGCTCGCTCTTCCTCCGCGGCACCAACTCCACCCAGACGGCCGTGCTCCTCGATGGCCGCCGTCTGCCGCAGGGTTTCTCAAACTCTTACGAAATCGGACGTTACCGCATCTTCGGACTGGCCTCGGTCGAAGTCCTGCGCGGCCCCTCCTCCACCCTCTACGGCGCCAACGCGCTCGGCGGCGTCATCGACCTGCGTCAGCAATCCCCGCTCACGGCCCGCGCCGGTTCCACGCTCGTCGCCGAAGGCGGCTCCTTCGGTCGCGGCACGCTGAACTACGCGTTGCTCGCGAACAATGCCGAAGCCGGCAAGGCCGCCACGCTAGGCACGGCGCTATCGCTGACCGCGACGCATGACGACGGCTTCCGCCCGAACGCCGACCG
>CALPIW020000258.1 GCA_943323725.2 Polynucleobacter meluiroseus
CACGACTGCGTCGTGACCTAGAAGTAGCCAAAGGAAAACGAGGTCAGCACGCAGTGCTGACCCTACCTCGAGACAAATAAACTAGCCCTGCCCCCTCGCTTTGACCTTCGGTCAGAGCGAGAAACTCTCGCCGCAGGAACAGCTGGCCTTGGCGTTCGGATTGGAGAATTTGAAGCCGCCACCGATCATCTTGTCGGAATAATCCAAGTGGGTGCCGCGCAGATAGAGGGCCGACTTCGGGTCGACCAGGACCTCGACGCCGGCGGAGCGGACCAGGATATCGGCCGGCTTGGCCTCGCCGACAAAACGCATCTTGTAGGACAGACCGTTGCAACCGCCGCCGGAGATCGCCACGCGCAGGAAACGCCCTTGGGCCTCACGGGCCGCCAAAGCGAGGACCTTACCGCCGGCCGGAGCCGTCAGGCGGATCAGACGCTCGTCGGCGACGCGCGGACCGGCGGCTGGTGCGGAAGTATCCATCTGCGCCCAACATGAGGCCGACCCCCGTGAAAGACAAGCCACCAGCCCCTTTCACCGAACTGGCGCCGGCCAGCCCTCAAAACAGGCTTGCCCGCCGCCCTCCCCGGCGGGTTATGATGCTGGTCCGGGTCACGGTCGCGTAGCTCAGTTGGTTAGAGCGCAGCATTCACATTGCTGAAGTCACAGGTTCAAGTCCTGTCGCGACCACCACCCGGGAATTTTTTGGCTGCCCCCGTCGCCGATGATGCGGCCGAGCGTCCTTCTATTACTTTATAATATTACAGGTCGGATTGTAATTAGGTGTTCCCAGCGAACTGTCGCTTAATTATTCCATACCTCCTCAGATGACGAGTATCGCCCACCCGGCCTCGTTCCTCCTCCGCGCCTTTCGCACCCCCACCTGATCGCACCTTCCGATGTCCGAGCCTTCATCGTCCAAACTTCCCGCGCAGCTCGCCGAGCTGCTGACGTTCCTGCATGAGCGGCAAGAGAAGCGCGGCAACTGCACCATGAAGGATCGCGCCGAACTCTGGCTGCGCTACGGCGGAGAGCAGATGGACATCAGCCCGCCGAACTTCCACCACGCCCTCGCGACCTGGCTCGCCAACGCCGGCCTGGTCCACAAGGAAAAAGCGGCGGATGTGGCCGCGGTCCTGTACTGCCTCGGAGTGACCAACTCGAATAACCTGTTCCAGAAGGTGAACCAAGGGAAGTTGGTCACCCTCGGCATCGGCAAGAACGGTCGCCGCAACGCCAAGGGCCAGCGCAAGGGCTGACCCCCGGCCGCCGAACCCCCGCCGAACCCGTTGACAAGCCTCCGGGCCTGCGGATGATGGCGGGATGAGCCGGCATCAGCAAAGGCGCCAACAAGAGGTCGCTCGGGCGCGTTCCTTCCTGGAACGGCGTATGAACGACCTCCGCTCCCGCCTCGGCCTGAAGCCGGACGCCGCCCCCCTGCCCGGGGAAGCCGCCTACGAGGACACCGAGATCGGCCGCGCCCCGGGCCAGCTGCCGGCCGCCTCCCCCTTCGAATCGACCGTCCCGACCAAGTTCCGGGTCATTTCCTACGACGAATCCAGCTGCAAGGTGGAGGAGTTCGCCGACCTCGATTCCGTCGGCAGCTACGCCGGCAAGCAAGGCATGGTCTGGATCCAGGTCCTCGGCATCACCGACCCCCAGATCGTCCACATCGTCGGGGCGTTCTTCGATATCCCGATGCTGGCCCAGGAAGACATCCTGACGGCCACCTCCCGCCCGAAGTTCGAAGAACACGGCGACAAGCTCCTGGCCATCGCCCGCGCCGTCCGCATCGGCGTCGAGGAAGACACCCCGCGCGGCCAGCAGATCTCCATCGTCGCCGCCCAGAACTGGGTCATCTCCTTCCACGAGAACGACGAGAAGGTCTTCGAGGCCGTCGAGAAGCGCATCGCCGACAACAAGGGCAACATCCGCAAGTGGCACGCCGGTTACCTCATCTACTCGCTCCTGGACACGCTGGTCGACCGGTTGCTCTACCAGACCGAAGAAATCGAGGACGCCACCACCGAACTCGAGGACTCCATCCTCAAGGGCACCGATGACTGGGACCTCAACGAGGTCTACCGCCTCAAGCGTATCGTGGTGCGCCTCAGCCGCCTCGCCCAGCCGCTCAAGGACATGGTGAGCGTCCTCGAGCACTACGAACATCCTCTCCTGCCGACGTCCCTGGACATGTTCCTGCGCGACCTCTACGACCACGCCATCCGCGCGGCCGACCGCATCGAGCACGCCCGCATGATCCTCCAGGACCTGCAGGAATACCACCATACCCAGCAGGAACGGAAGACCAACGAAGTCATCCGCGTGCTGACGGTGATGAGCTCGGTCTTCATCCCGCTGACCTTCTTGGTCGGACTCTGGGGCATGAACTTCCACTTCATGCCGGAAATTCACACGGAATGGGGCGAGAAATACGGCTACTTCCTGGCGCTCGGCTCCATGGGGGCCCTCGCGACCGGCATCATCCTCTGGATGAAGCGGAAGCGGTGGTTCTGATTTCGCCGCAGGGCGAAACGAGGTAGGGGCGCGATTTATCGCGTACTCCAGCATAGGAGGGCGCGGCGAAGCCACGCCCCTACCCTCCGCCGCCCTTCGGCGGCGTCACGCACAATCCTGCGCGTCGACGTCGATGACGTCGATGACGTCTTCATCCCCGAGGATCTTGGCGCGCAAAGGCAACAAGGCGGCGAGGAGCGACTTCACGCCGGTGACGAGATACCAGATGTGCACGCGGTGCTGATCCTGGACCTTCTCGAACGGACACGGGGCCGGACCGCGGATCTCGCAGAGCCCGGGATGCAGGCGCTCGAGTTCCTTGACCCAGGCGTCGGCCACGAAGTTGACCTTCTCGGCGTTACGCCCGCGGAAGACGTGACGGATGAGATGCCGGTCCGGCGGGTAGCCGAACTCGGCGCGCTTCTCGAGCTCAGCGGCCGCGAAGCCCTGGAAGTCGAGGCCCTTGGCGATCATCTGCGTACCAAGCAGCATGTCGTATTTACCGGCACGGAAATCCGAGAGCACCTTCCGGAAGAGGTCCTTCTTGCCCATCGTGTCGGCATCGATGCGGGCCACGCGGG
>CALPIW020000259.1 GCA_943323725.2 Polynucleobacter meluiroseus
CATTAGTAGCAAACTGATTTACGCATCTAGGCCAAAGCCCCTAGGCGGCCTTTTGACTTTTGGGTCCGACCGTTTTCTACCCCTACCCCAACCCCTGTAGATTATTTCACGACCACCCAGACGTTGCGGTAGACGACGGGGTTGCCGTGGCCTTGCAGGTAGAAGGGGCCGGGGGCGGGGACTTCGGTCTTGAAACCGCCGCCAGGGGTGGCGCCCTTGAGCTCGAGGTTGTCGTGGACGGTCACGCCGTTGTGGACGACCGTGACGACCGCGTTGGCGGTCTTCTTGCCGTCAGCATCAAACTTTGCGGCGGTGAACTCGACGTCGTAGGTCTGCCACTGCAGGGGCGGGAAGCACATGTTCACCTTGGGGGCGGCGTTCTTGTAGATGCCGCCGCACTCGTTATCGAGGCCCTTGAGGCCGAAGCTGTCGAGGACCTGGACTTCGTAGCGGTGCTGCAGGTAGAGACCGCTGTTGGCGCGACCCTGGCCGCGGCCGAGCGGCTTGAACGGCAGGAAGAATTCGAGGTGCAGCTTGAAATCGGTGAAGGCCTGCTTGGTCTTCGTGTTGGCTTCGAGGAAGCCGCGGGGGTCGATCTTGCCGTCCACGAAGGCGTCGGCGCTCTTCCCGTCGAAGAGAATCACGGCGTCCTTGGGGGCGCGCAGGCCTTCGGTCGGGCTGTGTCGGATGGTGCGCTTTAAAGTGAGCCCGCTATTCTTGGTGATCAGGACGCCGTCCGTGAGCGTGGCCGAATCGATGCTGTCCTGGAAAGTGACCGTCGTGACTTCGCGCTTGCCTTCGACTTCGATCTTCGGGGTGCCGTCCCAACCGGCGCCGGGCAGGCCGCCCTTGAAGAGCACGAGGCGGTATTCGCCCTTACCGAGCGAGATGACGTTGGCGCCCATCTTGGCGTTGGCGAATTCGCCCTGGAGGAGAGGATTCTCGCCGGCTTCGGTGGCTTCCTTCTCGGTCAGGTAGACCGGCGGCTCCGGCGGCTTCGGGGCGGCGGGAGTCTTGGCTTTCGGCGCGTCGGCGGCGAAAAGAGTGGTCGCTAGCAGGAGGGCGATGAGACGCATGGGGATGCGTTCATTTCTTACCCTTGGGGTCAAGGTTGGCGAGTAGTTCTTCGGGGGTGACTTTGGATTGGACGCCGATGGCGGGAACAGGGGCCTTGGCGGTCCAGAGAATGGCGTTTAAGACCACTTTGCGCTGGTCGTCATTACCCCAGTTCTTGTGGTTGTGTCCGCCGGTGAAGCCGAAGCCGCGGCCACCGTCGGCCCGTTCGGTCGCCCACGATACGTGCTGAGGAAGGCGGTCCGCCACTTCTTTGCGCACGTGGGCATTACCGGAGCGCATGCCGTCAGGAAGCTTTAGGCTGACCGGAGGAATCGCGCTCAGGATCGGGGCGACGGATTTCATGCCGTCCTTGAAGCGCATGTGGAAATACCATTCGTCGTGCGTGGTGAAGGGGCTGACGCCGTTGGCAATCGGATGGACGGGTAGCTTGGTGAAGTCGGCCTGCCAGTGCGGGTTGACGGACCAGAACGGTTCACAGTAGCCGCCCATCCATTCGAGGAATTCCGCGCCGCCTTTGTCTTTCAGGACTTCGGTCGCCCAGTGGAGGGTGACGAAACCGCAGCCGCGCTTCATCTCTTTGGCGAGCTGGGAGAGGCGGTCTTTCTGGACGGCGGGGTGAAACGAGTAGCCGTCGGCGTAGATCAGAATGGTGTCAGCACGGGCGATGACGTCATCGGCTGGCCATTCGCCATTCAGGTGCGTCTTCACCTCGATCAGGTCGCTGGCGCCTTCGCGCAAGCACTTCGCCAAGAGTAGGACGCCGGCGTTGTGCTCATGCGCACCGGGACCGTGGCTCGATTTACCAGCGATCATGACGACAAACTTCTTGTCGGCGGCCAGCACCGGGAGCTGCAGGGCCAGCAGGATCAGGAGGAGGCGGGCGAGGATTTTCATCGGGTACGATTACTTAGGTTCGCTGGTCTGGCGGAGGTACAGGAAGAGGCTACGGACATCCGGTTCTTCGAGTCCGTTGAGCAGGCCTTCGGGCATGAGCGAGTTCGGGCTGAGGACGCGGGTCTTGATCTGGTCCTTGGCGATGACCACGGGGGCCGGGGCGCCCGGGACCTTCAAGGTCAGGGTGGACTCGTTCTCGGCGCTGACGATGCCGGCCTGGAGGGAGCCGTCCTTCAAGGTGACGTAGACGAGCTGGTAGTCCTTTCCGATCACGGCGTTCGGATCGATGATGTTCTGCAGCAGGTATTCGAGGTCGGTGTAGCCGCCGGTCAGGTGCGGTCCGATCTCCCCGCCGGTGCCGAAGAGCTGGTGGCAGGCTCCGCAGGAGGCGCGGAAAAGCTCGCGGCCGCGCTTGACGTCGGCGCGCAGGATGGCGTCCGTGCCGAGGAACTTCTTGTAGTTGGCGACGGCCTTGGCCTTGGCTGCGGAGCTGGCGTTGACGGTGCCCCAGTTCTTTTCGAGCCAGGCGTTCATCTTCGCGTCGTTGAAGCCGCGGATCTTGCTGGCCAGCGGGGCACTCAGGACGTCCTTCTTGAATTTACCGGTGTCGATGGCAGCGAGGAGGGCTCGGGAACTGTTGGCGCGCCCGGCGAGCGTGTTCAGGGCAAGAGGGCGGACGCCTTTGTCTTCATCGACGATGAATTGAATCAGGAGCGGGGCGATGCGTGGGTCGTCGAACTGTCCGAGGGCGACGATCGCCGGGCCACGCAGGACGCCGGCCTGGGCGAGATCGAGGATGGCCGGGAGTGATTCCAAGTCGCGGATCTGAGCCAGGTTGGCGAGGACGCGGGAGCGTTCAGGCACGGGCGCCTTGGGGTTGAGGAGCGTGGCGCGCAGTTGATCCAAGGCCGAGGCGTTGCCGAAGGTGACGGCGATCTGGCGGGCGCTGCTGCGGACCTCGTTGGAGGGATGCTTGGCAAGTTCGGCGTAGACCTTGGGCCAGGTTGCGGGCTCCTTGAGACGGACTTGTCCGACGAGGCCGTCCTTGATGCCGTTGAGCAGGGTGGCGCGGAGTTTATCGTCAGCGGCGAGCAAGGCTTGGCTGAGGACTTCGAGCTGTTC
>CALPIW020000260.1 GCA_943323725.2 Polynucleobacter meluiroseus
TCGTTGCGTCGATTGAAGCTGGCGCCGCCGGCAACGCTCCGAGCGCCGCTCCGGCTCCTTCCGCCAAGCCGGCCGCTGCCCCTGCTCCGGCCGCCACCGCGGCTCCCGCGCCGAAAGCCGCACCGGTCGCCGCCAAGTCCGGCGCCGCCGCCGAAGTCTCTCCCGCCGTCCGTCGCATCTCCGAAGAAACCGGTCTCGATCCCGCAGGTGTCGAAGGGACGGGCAAAGCCGGCCGCGTCACCAAGGGTGACATGCTCGCCGCGCTTTCCGGCCAGGCTCCGATCCGCGCCGTGGCTCCGGCCGCCTCGCCCTCCGCTGCTCCCGCCGCACCGGCCGCCGCCGTCGTCATTCCTTCTCGTGATGGTCGCACCTCGCGCAAGCGCATGTCGCCGCTCCGTCGCAAGATCGCGGAACGCCTCGTGCAGGCGAAGTCCGAGACCGCGATGCTCACGACCTTCAACGAGGTCAACATGGCTCCGGTCATGGAGCTCCGCAAACGCCACGGCGAAGAATTCCTCAAGAAATACGGGATCAAACTCGGCTTCATGTCCTTCTTCGTGAAGGCCGCCGTGCAGGCGATGAAGGAAGTCCCGGCGATCAACGCCCAGCTCGACGGCGAGGACATCATCGAGAATCACTTCTACGACATCGGCGTGGCCGTCGGCACGGACAAGGGACTCATGGTGCCCGTCGTCCGCGACTGCGATCAGCTGAATTTCGCCGGCATCGAGAAGGCCATCGGCGACTTCGGTAAGCGCGCCCGCGACGGCAAGATCCAGCTGCCCGAACTCCAGGGCGGCGTCTTCACCATCTCCAACGGCGGCATCTACGGCTCGATGCTCTCGACGCCCATCCTCAACCATCCGCAGGCCGCGATCATGGGCCTCCACAACATCGTCGAACGCCCGGTCGCCGAGAACGGCCAGGTCGTGATCCGTCCGATCATGTATCTCGCCCTCTCCTACGATCACCGTCTCATCGACGGCAAGGAAGCCGTGACGTTCCTCGTCAAGGTCCGCCAATACATCGAAGACCCGCAGCGCCTGCTGTTCGGCGTCTGATCCTTTTCCCGCCCCTCCTACCGCAATGTCTCAATTCGATCTCGTCGTAATCGGCTCCGGCCCTGGTGGCTACGTCGCCGCCATCAAAGCCGCCCAGCTCGGCCTCAAGGTGGCCCTCGTGGAGAAGGATAACTCCCTCGGCGGCACCTGCCTCAACGTCGGCTGCATCCCCTCCAAGGCCCTGCTCCACTCCACCGAAGTCTACCAGCACGCCATCCACGGCAAGAAGCATGGCCTCGTCGGCGCCGAGAAGCTGACCTTCGACGTCTCCGCGATGCTCGCCAACAAGGACAAGGTCGTCGCCCAGCTCAACATGGGCGTCGGCGCCCTCCTCAAGAAGCGTAACGTCGAAGTCGTCCGCGGCCTCGGCCGTCTCGTGAAGTCCGGCCAGGTGCTCGTCCGCTCCACGGCCGGCGACCGCACGCTCGAGACCAAGAACATCCTCATCGCCACCGGCTCGGTGCCGGTCGAACTCCCCTTCATGAAGTTCGACGGCGAGACCGTCATTTCCTCCGACCACGGCATCTCGCTGAAGGCTGTTCCGGAGAAGATGGTCGTCGTCGGCGCCGGCGCCATCGGCCTCGAACTCGGGTCCGTCTGGGCCCGTCTCGGTTCCCAGGTCACGGTCGTCGAAATGCTTCCCGGCATCGGCGGACCCGCCTACGACACTGACGTCGCCAAGGCCGCGCAGAACGCCTTCGAGAAGCAGGGCCTGAAGTTCGAACTGGGCGCCAAGGTCACCGGCGTCAAGAAGACCGCCGCCGGCTCCGCTCTCACCGCCGAACGCGACGGCAAGTCCCTCGAATTCCCCGCCGACAAGATCCTCGTCGCCGTCGGCCGCAAGGCCAACACGACCGGCCTCGGCGCCCAGGAAGCTGGCCTCAAGCTCGACGAGCGCGGACGCATCGTCATCGACGCCCACTACCAGACCAACCTGCCCGGCGTCTACGCCATCGGTGACGTCGTCACCGGTCCGATGCTCGCGCACAAGGCCGAAGAAGAAGGCGTGGCCGTCGCCGAGAACCTCGCCGGCAAGAAAGGACACGTGAACTACGGCGTCATCCCCGGCGTCATCTACACCGACCCCGAAGTCGCCTGCGTCGGTCTCTCCGAAGCCGAAGCCAAGGCCAAGAACATCGAAGTCGCCATCGGCAAGTTCCAGCTCGCCGGCAACGGACGCGCGATCGCTTCCGACTGCACCTCCGGTTTCGTCAAGGTCATCGCCTGCGCCAAGACCGACAAGCTCCTCGGCGTCCAGATGGTCGCCAAGGGCGCGTCCGAGATGATCGCCGCGGCCTGCGCGCACATGGAATACGGCGGCAGCGCCGAAGACGTGGCCCGCACCTGCTTCGCTCACCCGACCGTCAGCGAGTCCTTCAAGGAAGCCGCGATGGCCGTCAGCAAGTCGAGCATCCACTCGCTCTGAACGTCGCCGGAGTTTTTCGAACGAAAGGGTGCGAATAGCACCCTTTCTTCTTTGGCGGACAAAGCAGGACGCCCTCCCAAATGAAGGGAAGGCGTCGATTGAAAAGCAAGGGGCCAGGCTTGCCACGGCACACGGATGGACTGACTGCCGTTGCTTCCTTCCGGACCTGGCGGGATTCGTCGGCCACCCGTTGCATGGGGCCTGGCTTGCTTATCTTAATGCCCGCCTAGTCCGTTCTTTTCAATCCCCAACTTAACCCCTAATCATTCCTCTTTCCGATGGCTGAAATCCCCAAATCTTACGAACCCCAGGGCGTCGAACAGCAGGGGTACGACCGTTGGGTCGCCGCCGGTTGCTTCCAAGGCAAGGTCGACCATTCCCGCGAATCGTTCGCGGTGATGATTCCGCCGCCCAATGTCACCGGCGTCCTGCACATGGGGCACCTGCTCAATAATACGCTGCAGGACATCATGGTCCGCCGCGCCCGGCAGGAAGGTAAGTCCGCCCTCTGGCTCCCGGGCACCGACCACGCCGGCATCGCCACGCAGTCCCGCGTCGAAAAGGAACTCCGTCAGAAGGAAGGCA
>CALPIW020000261.1 GCA_943323725.2 Polynucleobacter meluiroseus
AAGCTCGAGACCGGCGTCTGCGTCATCGCCGACGCCCAGCGCCCGCTCGTCGTCGCCGGCGTGATGGGTGGCGTCGATTCCGGCGTGACCGAGTCCACGACCGACATCCTCCTGGAAGCCGCTTGGTTCCGCCCGGGCGAAATCCGCCGCGTCGCCCGACGCATCGGCGTCTCGACCGACTCTTCCCACCGCTTCGCCCGTGACGTGGATCCGGCCGGCGTCGAACTCGCTTCGCGCCTCGCCACGGACCTCCTCATCGAACTCGCCGGCGCCCAGGTGGTCGGCCCGGCCGTCGTGGTCGGCCAGCCTCCGCGCGCCGACGTGACGATCGAACTTCCGGCCGGCTATGTCGCCGCGAAGCTCGGCACGCCGGTCGCCGATGCCGACGTCAACGCGGCCTTCGCTCGTCTGGGTTTCACGGTGAAGCCTGCCGCCGCCGGTTTCTCGGTGCTGGTGCCTTCGTTCCGCTCCGACGTGACCCGTCCGATCGACCTGGTCGAAGAATTCATCCGCATCCACGGCACCGACAAGGTGCCCGCCGGCCGTCCGATCGCCCCGCTGCCGGGCGACGAAGACGCGCTGACGTCCGTCTTCACCCGCGAAGTCTCGGCCCGTCTCGTCGGCGCCGGTTTCACGGAGTGCTGCCACTACTCGCTCCGCGACGCCGCGGAACTCGAACGCACCCTCGGCGCCGACAAGGCCGCCTTGGTCGCGATGGACAATCCGCTCACGGCTGAACAGACGCACCTCCGCGCGTCGCTCGTCCCGGGCCTCGCCGGCGCCCTCGCGCTCAATCTCTCGGTCCACGCCGATCCGCGCGGGCTCTTCGAAGTCGGCACGGTCTTCCGTCCGCAGGCCGACGGCACGGTCCGCGAATTCCTCTCGGTCGCCTTCGCGATCGTCGCCGAACCGGTGACGCGTTCCTGGAAGTCCCGCGAGGGCTTCGACGCCCTCCGTGCCAAGCGCCTCCTGCAGGACGCCGCCGCGCTCGCCGGCGTCGCCTCCGTCCGTCTTTCGTTCGCCGCCGCCACGGGCGGTCTCTGGCAGGCCGACCACGCCGCCGCCCTCGTCGACCGCGGCCGCGCCGCGGAAGGCGCCTGCGGGGTCCTCGATCTCCGCTGGACGCGTTCGCTCGGCCTGAAGAGCTCGGTCATCGCCGGCGAAGTCTGCTTCCCGCGCTCGGCCTTCGCCGAGGCCCGCAAGATCCCGCGCTTCGAAGCGTTCTCGTCCTTCCCGCCCGTCACGAAGGACGTCGCGGTCATCGTCCCGGTCGACGTCGCCGCCGCCGAAGTCGAAAGCCGCGTCCGCCAAGGCGCCTCCAAGGCCGCCGGCAAGGAGTTCGCGCTGGAGTCGGTCAACTGCTTCGACGTCTTCACCGGCCCGGGCCTGCCCGAAGGCCACCGCAGCCTCGCCTTCGAGATCCGCTGGCGCCACGCGGCCCGCACGCTCACCGACGAGGAGACCAACCAAGCCCTCGGCGTGGTCATCGCGACGCTCGAGAAGGGCGCCGGCTGGACCGTCCGCCGCTGATCGCCATGGCCGAAGGTTTCGACATCGACCACCTCGCGAAGCTCGCCCGCCTCAGCCTCACGGCCGAGGAGAAGGCGCTCTACTCTTCGCAGCTCAACCAGATCTTGGGTCACTTCCAGGCGCTGGCTGACGCCGACCTACCCGCGACGATCGACGACGCGCGCGTGGTCGACGAAGCGGCCCTGCGCTCCGACGAGCCGGGTCCGGTCCTCGGCGCCGAAGCCGTCACCCGCATCGCCCCCGCCTCGCGCGACGGGCAGATCTCCGTCCCGCGCGTCGTGGACGACGAATCCTGAGCCATGGCCGACGCGCTCCATACGCTTTCCGCCGCCGAGCTCGGCCGCCGCCTCGCGGCCGGCGCCCTCACGTCCCGCGCCCTCTGCGAAGCCCTGATCGCCCGCTACCAGGCGGTGAACGAAAAGGTCGGCGCTTTCACGCACCTCGACCAGGCCGACGTGCTCGCGCAGGCCGACGCTTCCGACGCCCGCCGCAAGGCCGGGCAGGGCAGGGGGCCGCTCGAAGGCATCCCGGTCGCGATCAAGGACAACATCGCGGTGAAGGGCCAGCCGCTCACCTGCTCGAGCAAGATGCTCGCGCCGCTGGTCTCGCCTTACGACTCCCACGTCGCCGAACGCCTCCGCGCGGCCGGCGTGATCCTCTATGGTCGCCTGAACATGGATGAGTTCGCGATGGGTTCCTCCACGGAGAACTCCGCGCTGCGTAAGACGTTCAATCCTTGGGACCTCGCCCGCATCCCGGGCGGTTCTTCCGGCGGCAGCGCTGCGGCCCTCGCGGCCGGCCTGGTGCCGCTCTCGCTGGGTTCCGATACCGGTGGCTCCATCCGCCAGCCTGCTTCGCATTGCGGCGTAGTCGGCCTCAAGCCGACTTACGGGCTTATCTCCCGCTTCGGTCTCGTGGCCTTCGCTTCGTCGCTCGACCAGATCGGCCCGATGGCCCGCAGCGTCGAAGACTGTGAGCTCCTGCTCAACGCGCTGGCTTCGGCCGACGCGCGCGACATGACCTGCTTCGGTCCGTCCGACCGTGCGCTCACGGCCGCCGGCGATGCGAAGAAGCTCCGCATCGGCATCCCGAAGGGTTTCCTCGGCAAGGGCGTCGCCCCCGAGGTCGCCGCCGCGGTCAATGCCGCCGCCGAGTTCTACCGCGCCCAGGGTTGCGCGATCTCCGAGGTCGAACTGCCCTCCGCCGACCTCGCGGTGCCGACCTATTACGTCGTCGCGACCGCCGAAGCCTCTTCGAACCTCGGTCGTTATGACGGCGTCCGCTACGGTCACCGCTCGTCCGCCGCCGGTACGCCGGTCGAGATGATGACGGCGAGCCGCTCCGAAGGCTTCGGCCCCGAAGTGAAGCGTCGCATCCTGCTCGGTACGTTCGTGCTCAGCGCCGGTTACGCCGACGCGTATTACGTCCGCGCCCTCCGCGCCCGTGCGAAGATCCGCGCCGAATACCTCGCCGCCCTTGCCGGCGTCGACGTGCTACTCACCCCGACCGTCCCG
>CALPIW020000262.1 GCA_943323725.2 Polynucleobacter meluiroseus
AGATGGCGGTGTTGAACTGCAGGGTTTCGATGTCCTTCTCGACCTTCTGGATGGTGCGATGGAGTTCGCGGACGAGTTCCTCGGATTCGGCGCCGTCGGCGCTGATTTTCGGGGAGACCTTGCCGGTGTTCTCGTCGACCGCCAGGCGCCAGAGGCGACGGAGGAAGCGGGTGATGCCGATGATGCCGTCGGAATTCCAAGGCTTGGAAGCCTCGAGCGGTCCGAGGAACATGAGGTACATGCGCAGGGCGTCGGCGCCGTGGTCCTTGACGATGGCGTCCGGGTTCACGACGTTGCCGCGGCTCTTGGACATCTTCTCGCCGTCCTCGCCCATGATGAGGCCCTGGTGGAAGAGCTTCTTGAACGGTTCAGCGGTCGGCAGGACGCCGATTTCGTAGAGGAAGCGATGCCAGAAGCGCGCGTAGAGGAGGTGCAGCACGGCGTGCTCGGCGCCGCCGATGTAGAAGTCGGGGCAACCCCAGTATTCCAGGTCGGCCTTCGAGGCGAGGGCCTCGGCGTTCTTAGGGTCGATGTAGCGCAGGTAATACCAGCAGGAGCCGGCCCACTGCGGCATGGTGTTCGTTTCGCGCGAGGCCTTGATCCAGAGCGGGCCCGGCTGCGGCTTGGACTGCGAGACGGTGGCGCCGGAAGCGACGTCATACCAGACTTCGGTCCACTCGGGCTCCTTTGAGAGCGGCGAATCGCCGGTCGGCGAGGGCTGGTAGGATTTGACCTGCGGCAAGGTGAGCGGGAGCTGCTTGGACGTCAGCGGCACAGCGCAGACTTCGACGCCGTTGAGCTGGCAGGTGACGGGCTCCTTCGGGAGGAACTCGCGCACTTCGGAGTCGGCCGGGATCTTGGCGTAGTCTTCGCGGGAGACCCAGAGGAGGGGGAAGGGCTCACCCCAGTAGCGCTGACGCGAGAAGAGCCAGTCGCGCAGTTTGAAGTTCACGGCGAGCTTGCCCTGGCCCTTGGCGGCGAGGTCGGCGGTGATCTTCTTCTTGGTCTCGCCGGCGGAGAGGCCGTCGAACGGGCCGGAGTTCACCATCGGGCCGTCTTCGGTCCAAGGCTTCTCGTTGACGTCGACGGCTTCCTTCGAGCCGACGACCTGGATGATGGGCAGCTTGAATTCCTTGGCGAATTCCCAGTCGCGTTCGTCGTGCGCCGGCACGGCCATGATCGCGCCGGTACCGTAGGTGATGAGCACGTAGTCGGCGGTCCAGACGGGGATCTTGGCGCCATTGACGGGATTGATGGCGAAGGCGCCGGTGAAGACGCCGGTCTTCTTCTTGGCGGCGAGGTCGGTGCGCTCGAGGTCGGTCTTGTTGCGGACCGCGGCGACGTAGCTTTCGACGGCGTTCTTCTGGGCGGCCGTGGTGAGCTTGCCGATGAGCGGGTGCTCGGGGGCGATGACCATGTAGGTCGCGCCGTAAAGGGTGTCCGGACGGGTCGTGAAGACGGTCAGCGTATCGGCATGGCCGTCGAGTTTGAAGGTGACTTCGGCGCCTTCGGACTTGCCGATCCAGTTCTTCTGGAGGCGCTTGGTGGAGTCGGGCCAGTCGACGTGGTCAAGGCCTTCGATGAGCTTGTCGGCGTAGGCGGTGATGCGCAGGACCCACTGGCGGATCGGGCGACGTTCGACCGGGTGGTTGCCACGATCGGAACGCGGGCCTTCCGGGGTGTTCAGGACTTCCTCGTTCGCGAGGACGGTGCCGAGGGCCGGGCAGAACCAGACGGGCTTCTCGGAGACGTAGGCGAGGCCGTGGCGGAAGAGCTTGAGGAAGATCCACTGCGTCCAGCGGAAGTAGTTCTCGTCGGTCGTGGAGAGCTCGCGGTCCCAATCGATGGCGAAGCCGAGCATCTGCAGCTGGCGGCGGAAGTTGTCGATGTTGCGCTTGGTCTGGACGGCGGGGTGCTCACCGGTGGCGATCGCGTGCTGCTCGGCCGGCAGGCCGAAGGCGTCCCAGCCCATCGGGTGGAGGACGTTGAAGCCGTTGGCCTTCTTATAGCGGGCGAGGATGTCCGAAGCGGTGTAGCCTTCCGGGTGGCCGATGTGGAGGCCGGCGCCGGAGGGGTAGGGGAACATGTCCAGGACGTAGTACTTCGGCTTGCCGCAGGAGATGGGCTCGGTGCGGAAGGTGGCGCCGGCTTTCCAGGCGGCCTGCCACTTCTGTTCGAAAGCGGGGAAATCGTAGCTGCCGGGTTTTGTTTCCGAAGTGTCCATGAATGCGTGCAGATAGGAGGTTCGGGACGGCGCTGGCAAGGTTTTGGAGCGTCCGGCGACCCTATCCCGCTTGCCTAGGCCCTTCGGCGGGGGTTATCTGCCGTCATGAACGTGCTCGTGGTGGGCGGTGCCGGCTACATCGGCAGCCATTGCGTCCGGCAGGCCGCGGCCGCCGGGTACGTGGTCGCCGTGCTCGACGACCTTTCCTATGGCCACGCGGAGTCCGTCCCGGCCGGGGTGAAGCTTTATCGTGCGGACATGGGCGATCAGGCCGCGGTCCGCGCCGCTTTGCGCGAGACTCGTGCCGAGGTGGTCATCGATTTCGCGGCCTTCACGAATGTCGGCGAATCCGTCCAGCAGCCGGAGCGTTACCACGAGAATAACGTGGTCCGCACCGAAGGGCTGCTCCAGGCGATGCTCGCCGAGGGCGTCAAGAAGCTGGTCTTCTCGAGCACCTGCGCGACCTACGGCGTCCCGGAGCGGATGCCGATGACGGAAGACCTGCCGCAGCAACCGATCAATCCTTACGGCGCCACGAAACTGGCCGTCGAGAAGCGCCTGCGGGAGCTCGCCGGCTCGCACGGGCTGAGCTTCGCGGCCTTCCGATATTTCAACGCCGCCGGGGCTTCGCCCGATGGCGCCATCGGTGAAGACCACTCGCCGGAGACGCACCTCATCCCGCTGGCCATCGCCGCCGCCCTGGGCCGCCGTCCGCCGCTCAAGGTCTTCGGTACGGATTACCCGACGCCCGACGGCACCTGCCTGCGCGACTACGTGCATGTGGACGACCTTTCCCGCGCCCATCTCGACGTCCTC
>CALPIW020000263.1 GCA_943323725.2 Polynucleobacter meluiroseus
CGGGCGTCGGTCCGGCGGTCCGGATTACGGGCCAGCCAGGCCATGTCGCCGTGCATCCCGTCGGCGATCCACTTCTTGAAGTAGTCCGCGCGCACGTCGACCTCGACCGGCGCGACCCCGAAGGCGTCGAAGCCCAGCTCCTTCGCCGAAGCCGCGAGACGCTGGCGGAGGGCGCGGGGATCCATCGACTCAGCCCAGGATCGAAAGCACGCGGCTCACGATCTCTTCGACCGGCGCCAGCTTGCCGACGCCTTCATAACCGCAGGCCAGCATGCCTTCGGCCGGCTCGACCACGGCGTGGCCGCGGGAGCGGAGGGTCTTCAGGTTAGCCTGCGTGGCCGGGTGTTCGTACATCTTGCCGTTCATCGCCGGGCAAAGCAGGACCGGGCCACGGGTGGCCAGGTAGATGCTCGTCAGCAGGTCCGGGGCGAGGCCGTGGGCGAACTCCGCGAGGACGTTGGCCGAAAGGGGCGCGACGAGGAGCAGGTCGGAAGAGTCGGCGATCTCGATGTGGCCCGGGACGGAATTGGCGCCTTCGGCCCAGAGGTCGAAAGCCACCGGCCGACGGGAGAGCACCTGGAGGGTCATCGGGGTGATGAACTGGGTGGCGCCCTTGGTCATGACCACCTGGACCTCGGCGCCGTATTTGACGAGCTGGGAGGTCAGGTCCGCGGCCTTGTAGGCGGCGATGGAGCCGGTGACCCCGAGAGTGATGCGTTTGCCGACGAGCTGGGACATGACAGCCGTGGACGATGGGAAGGCCGTCGTATGAGGCGAGGGGAAAGGCGGCCGCCCGTGCCGAAAACAAGAGCTTTCGGGCGAAAGCCGCCCCTTTTCTTGTTTGCCATGCCTGCCGACGGGGGTTCGCATTGGCTCCTCTTATGCAATCCGACATTGGTCTCATCGGTCTGGCCGTCATGGGTCAGAACCTCGCCCTCAACATCGCCGACCACGGCTTCGCGATCTCGGTCTACAACCGCACGACCGCCAAGACCGACGAGTTCGTGAAGGAAAACCCGAAGACCCCGGGCAAGCTGACCGGCTGCCCCACCATGAAGGACTTCGCGGCCTCCCTGAAGAAGCCCCGCAAGGCCGTCATCCTCGTCAAGGCCGGTGGCCCGACCGACGCCGTGATCAACGAGCTCGCCGCGGTCTTCGAGCCGGGTGACATCATCATCGACGGCGGCAACGCCCTTTGGACCGACACCATCCGCCGCGAACGCGAACTCAAGGCCAAGGGCCTCCGCTTCATCGGCTCCGGCGTCTCCGGCGGCGAAGAAGGCGCCCGTTTCGGACCGTCCCTCATGCCCGGTGGCGACGCCGCCGCCTGGGCCGAACTCAAGCCCATCTGGGAGGCCGTCGCCTCCAAGGTCGATGCCGTCACCGGCGTCGAACTCACCGGCGCGACCCCCGGCAAGCCCATCAAGGGCGGCGTCCCCTGCGTGGCCCACATCGGACCCGACGGCGCCGGCCACTACGTCAAGATGGTCCATAACGGCATCGAGTACGGCGACAT
This sequence comes from Polynucleobacter meluiroseus, assembly GCA_943323725.2. GTDB lineage: Bacteria > Verrucomicrobiota > Verrucomicrobiia > Opitutales > UBA953 > UBA953. The sequence goes on from CALPIW020000263.1 coordinate 1,517, forward strand.
GCAGATGATCTGCGAAGCCTACGACCTCATGCGCGGCCTCCTGGGCATGACCCCGGACGAAATCGGCTCCACCTTCGAAGAATGGAACAAGGGCGACCTGAACTCCTTCCTCATCGAGATCACCGCCAAGGTGCTCAAGCAGAAGGACCCCGAGACCGGCGTGCCGCTGGTCGACGTCATCCTCGACACCGCCGGCCAGAAGGGCACGGGCAAGTGGACGAGCGCCAACGCCCTCGACATGGGTGTCGCCGCCCCGACCATCGCCGAAGCCGTCTTCGCCCGCTGCCTGTCCGCCGTGAAGGACGAGCGCGTCGCCGCCGCCAAGGCCCTGCGCGGCCCGAAGCGCGCGATGACCAATCCCGACAAGGCCAAGATCATCGAACAGATCCGCGACGCCCTCTACTGCTCCAAGATCTGCTCCTACTCGCAGGGCTTCCAGCTCATGCGCGAGGCCCAGAACGAGTACAAGTGGAAGCTCAACTTCGGCGAGATCGCCCAGATCTGGCGCGGCGGTTGCATCATCCGCGCCCGCTTCCTCCAGAAGATCACCGAGGCCTTCGGCAAGAAGCCTCGCCTGGCCAACCTCCTCCTCGACCCGTACTTCAAGAAGACGGTCAAGAAGGCCCAGAAGAACTGGCGCAAGGTCATCGCCCTCGCGGTGAAGCACGGCATCCCCGTGCCGACCCTCGGTTCGGCGCTCTCGTACTTCGACTCGTACCGCACCGAAGACCTCCCGCAGAACCTGCTCCAGGGTCAGCGCGACTTCTTCGGCGCCCACACCTACGAGCGCAAGGACAAGCCCCGCGGCGAGTTCTTCCACATCGACTGGCCGGATCCCAAGCGCCCGCAGATCAAGGCCTGAGCGCCTTGACCGGAAACAGGAAGGGCGTCCGCAAGGACGCCCTTCTTCTTTGGCGGGTCACGGCGCGGACCAACCGCCGCCGGTGGCCGCGGCGAGGCGCACGGCGACCTGCCGGCGTTCCCACACGACCATCGAAAGCGTGCGCGCGGCCAAGGCTTCGTCGCGCCGGGCGAGCGTGAGCTCGTTCTCGTTGGCGAGGCCGGCCTTCTGGCGGGCTTCGGCGTTGGCGAGGCGGGAGCGGACGGCGGCGAGCACGCGGGCGGTGAGTTCTTCCTGCAGCGCGAGCTCGCGGAGATCCGCGAGCGCATCCTCGACCTCGCGGAAAGCGCCAAGCACGGCCTTAGCCCATTCGGCTCCGGAGCCGTCGATCCGCGCACGCGCGGCCTCGAGGTTCGCTTCGCGGCGACCGGCATCGAAGATGGGGAGATCGATCGCCGGAGTGAGGCTCCAGAAACCCGCGGCGCCCCGACCGATCTGCGAAGCCGGATCAGCCTGCCAGCCGGCCTGGCCGGTGAGCGTGACGGAAGGATAGAAGTCCGCGCGGGCCGCGCCCTCGCGGGAGACCGCGGCATCGAGACGCGCGGCGGCGGCGGCGAGGTCGGGGCGACGCAGCAGGAGCTCAGACGGCACGCCGGCTCCGAAGCCGGGCATCGCGGCGAC
>CALPIW020000264.1 GCA_943323725.2 Polynucleobacter meluiroseus
TAGCTGAATTTCTTGAGGTCGACGCCCCGTTTCTGATTGGGGGCCGCGCGGGAGTCGGCGCCTTGGGCGAAATAGTTCTGATCCAGTTGGACCCAGAGATATTCCAGCGTATCGGGAGAAGTGTTATGGTAGGTCACCGTCGCCTCGGCCGTGAGGGTCTTCTTTTCGTCGTCGAGTTCGGCCCGGATGTCGTAATCCGCGCGGTTCTGCCAGTAGCCAGCGCCCGGCGCTCCGGTCGCCAGCCGCTGGGGGGAGGGGGAGGGTAGGGTCGTTTCCAGCTGCTGGAACTTACCTACGGGCGCGCCTGATTCCGCCGCGAACGAGTTCAGGGCGAGGAGCAGGGGTAGCAGTCGTCTCATAAGGGCGATTAAGACGAAAGGACTCGTGCAGGGAAACTTTTTCAACGAAATGGGGTATTCCAAGTGCCCATGAAATTCCTGCTGTTTCTTATGATTCCGATGCTGGTCGCCGCCCCGGTCCCGCCGGCGGAGACGCTCCAGCCCTTCGGCGCTGATTTCCCGAACCTGGATTCCATCGCCGTGGGGGGATGGTGGGAGAAGAAATCGCCGGCCAAGGGCAAGAAGGGCGGGGGTGCTCAGCCGCCCACGATGCTGGTCGCCCGCGATCAGGTCATCGCCTTCGCGCTCTATACCCAGCAGGCCGGCGTCCTGAAACTGACGGCTCAGCTCTACCCGCTTTATCCGGAAGAGGCGAAGGTCGCCCGGCTTGAGGTGAAGCGAGGCGACGCATGGTTCGAAGTCGCCCAGGCGCCGGTGCAGTTTCCGGGCTGGAGCGCCCACTTCCGCGTCGAAGGTTGGGACGGCTCCAAGGACGTCGCTTACCGTGTGCGCCATGGCGACGCGGCGAAGTTCGACGGGCTTGTCCGGCGCGATCCGACCGATAAGGCATCGATCGTCGTCGCCAACATGTCCTGCAATTCCAGCCGCACGACGGGCGCCCGTCCGGAGATCCTGGACAATCTCCTCCGGCAGAATCCCGACCTTCTGTTCTTCGCCGGCGACCAGACCTATCGTCACACCGAGCACACCGCCGGATGGATCGAGTTCGGCCTGCAGTTCCGCGACGTGATGAAGGACCGGCCGACGATCTGTATTCCGGATGACCACGACGTCGGCCACCCTAACCTCTGGGGTGAGGGCGGCAAGCTATCCACCGTCGCCGGCATGGCTGACGGCGGCTATTTCTACCCGGTCTCCTATGTGAACATGGTGCAGCGGCAGCAATCGTGGCATCTGCCCGATGCGTTCGATCCGAGTCCGGTCCAGCGCGGCATCACGACTTATTACACCCGGCTCAAGGTCGGCGGCATGGATTTCGCCATCCTCGAGGATCGCAAGTTCAAGTCCGCCCCCATGGGCAAGATTCCTCCGCAAGGCCCGCGCCCCGATCACGTCACCGACGAGAAGTATGATCCCAAGAGCATCGATTTGCCCGGCTTGCAGCTTCTCGGCGATCGCCAGCTAAAGTTCCTCGCCGCGTGGTCCGAGGACTGGGTCGGGGTGCGTCGCAAGGCCGTCCTTTCCGCCACGGCCTTCTGCGGAGCCGTCCACATGCACGGCGGTAAGGACTCACGTCTCTTGGCGGACCTGGATTGCAACGGCTGGCCGCAGGCCGGTCGCGATGAGGCCCTGCGGGCTCTGCGACGCGTCCAAGCCGTCCACCTCTGCGGCGATCAGCATCTCGCCGTCACGGTCAAGCATGGTATCGAGGCCTTCGGTGACGGCCCGTACTCCCTGACGAGTCCGGCTCTCGTGAATACGATTTACGGTCGTTGGTGGCACCCGAAGGACGAGCAGGCCGGCCCGAACGCCGTGGTCGGCAGTCCGTTGCCGTGGACGGGTGACTTCCTTGACGGCCTCGGTAACCGTATGACGGTCCTGGCTTATGCTAATCCTGGAGACACCCAGGACGAGCGTCAGCGCGCCGATGGTTACGGCTTGGCCCGCTTCGACCTCAAGCAGGACAAGGTCACTTTCGAGTGCTGGCCGCGCTTCAGCGATTCCCGCAAGGGTGATAGCCAGCAGTTCCCCGGCTGGCCGCAGACCTTCGCGCTCGCTGACAACGATGGCCGAAAGCCGGTGGGCTTCCTGCCTGCCGTCGATCTGCCCGCCGGACCGGCGATCGTGCAGGTCATCGCCGAACAGACCGGCGAGATGCTCTACGTCCGCCGTCTGACCGGAGGCAAGGCCTTCGCTCCGCCGGTGTTCGCGCCAGGCAAGTATACCGTGAAGATCGGTATCGACCGTCCGGACCAGCGCACCTTGACCGCGCAGGAACCGGTGGCGCGTTAACGCTTCAGGAGGGCGTCCGTTTCGCTCAGCTTGAAGCGGGCGCTCACCACCGAGTTCTGCTCGGGGCCGTCGGCGTACTTCACGTAGGTCGTGGCCACGATGGTGCCGTCGGGAAGGAGTTCCACGCCGGGGTAGCCGCAGTCGCCCAAGCGCTTGCCATGATGGTGGAGCAGTTTGACCCGGTACTGTCCGGGGCGGCCCGACTTCAGGTCGTCATAGGTGCCGACCCAAGCGACGAAGTGGCCTTTGGTCGGGCTGTTGAGGGCTTGGTCACGGAAGCAGACCACCATGCGTCCGTCGGACGTGAATACGCCGTTATGCCGATCGCCCGTGAGGCCCCAATTCGTGTCGACTGGGGTCGACCACGTCCCGCCTTCGTCCGGGCTGAACATCATCAGGCTGCGGCCTTTGTGGGTATTCTCGCGGAGCACGCAGGCGAGTTCCTTGCCGTCCGGGGAGCGGAACACATACGGCTCGCAGGGATTCTTGCCGGCGACTTCGGCGACGATGCGTGGTTCGGACCACGTGAAGCCGCCGTCGGCGGTGATCATCTGCAGCGTCACCAGCGGCGATTTGTCGGCGCCGCCTGGTCCGCGGTGATAGAGTCCGAGCGTGCGGCCATCCTTGAGGCGCACCAGGCTGCTGAAGGTCATCACGCAGGGCAGATTGAGCGGCGGCATTTCTTTCCAGGTCTTGCCGTCGTCCTCGCTCATGATGCTCGGCA
>CALPIW020000265.1 GCA_943323725.2 Polynucleobacter meluiroseus
GTCGATCAGGTCGCATGGGCCGAGGATCAGCTGGCCCTTACGGATTTCGAGCAGCTGGACCGGCGTGATGCCGAGCGGGTTGGGGCGGTGCGGGGAGCGGGTGGCGAAGACGCCTCGCCTCTTCGAAGGGCCGCGGGGCGGCAGGACTTCCGGCCGCCAGTCGGTGTTGCGGTGGAACCACCAGAGCAGCCAGACGCGGTCGAAGCCTTCGAGGTCCTTGAGCGCCTTCTGATATTTGTCGCCCGGGAGCATCTCGAGGATGTTCGTCTCCGCCTGGCTCTCGTCGGGCTGATGCCGGGCGTCGAACTTCAACGGCTTACCGGAGCGGATGAAGCCGATGGGCGTGATGGTGAGGCCGGATTCCAAGATAGGTGATGCGTAGGCTTCGCGCGGTGAAAAGGCAAAGATTCATTGTCTCGGCGCAGGCCAGGCCTTAGCCCTGCGTCCGTCCATGTCCGCCGAGGTCATCAATCTCTCCTGCTATAAGTTCGCCCCGCTGGAGGGGTTGGAGGAGTTGCGGACGCGTTTGCAGGAGGAGGCCAAGGCCCATGGGCTCAAGGGCACCATCCTGCTGGCGCCCGAGGGCATCAATTTCTTCCTGGCCGGCACGCGGCCGCAGTTGGCGGCGGTGCTGGCAGTCATCCGCGCCGTGCCCGGTCTGGCGGACGTCGCTCCCAAGGAGAGCCCCAGTTCCGATCAGCCGTTCAAGCGCATGCTCGTGAAGGTGAAGAAGGAGATCATCGCGTTCGGCGTCGAAGGCGTCGACCCGGCCCGGCGTCCGGCGACGAAGATCTCGGCGCGTGAGCTCAAGCAGTGGCTGGATGAAGGTCGCCCCGTGACGTTACTCGACACCCGCAACGACTACGAGGTGCGGATGGGGACCTTCAAAGGAGCGATCGTCCCGCATATCTGGAACTTCCGGGATTTCCCGGCGGCGGTGGAGAAACTGCCGACCGAGCTCAAGACTCAGCCCGTGGTGATGTTCTGCACCGGCGGCATCCGTTGCGAGAAGGCCGGACCATTCATGGCCATGCAGGGCTACACCGACGTCCTCCAACTCGACGGTGGCATCCTCAAGTATTTCGAAGAAGTCGGCGGGGCGCATTACGAAGGAGAGTGTTTCGTCTTCGACGAACGCGTCGCCGTCGGGCCCGATCTCCGCGAGACCGGTTCAGTCATCTGCTTCCATTGTCAGATGCCGCTGACCGTCGAGGATCAGCAGCGTCCGGACTATGTCTACGAAAAGAGCTGCCGTCATTGCGTGGACGGCAAGCCCAAGGGCCGAGGCAACACCGCTCAGCGCGGCGCCTGAGCCTTACCAGCGTAGTTCGGCCAGGCTGAAGACGCGTCGCTTGCCAGCCGGTAGTCGCGAGGCGAGGCTGCCTTCGTCGGCTCCGCTGAGGATGCCCGTCCGCAGCAGCACGCTGTCGAGCCCGGCGCCGGCGGCACCGGCGATGTCGTGTTCCGGGCTGTCGCCGATGGCGAGGACCGTCAGCGGTGGCGGGTTGCCGAGCGCGGCGAGGGCCGTGCGGTAGATGTCGCCATGAGGCTTGCCGAAATAGCGGAGCACCGCGCCTTTGCGGGCGAGTTCGAGGGCGATCGCGCCGGCGGAGGGACGCACGCCCTTGGGCGTGAGCATCTCCAGGTCCGGGTTGCAGACGGCGACGGTCACGCCGCGGTTCGCGGCCTGGGTGAGGTCGCGGATCTGTTCGCGCCAGTTACGGTCGGGTTCCTGGCAGGCGGCGAGGATGATGCCTTCCGCTTCGTCGGGCCAGGTGAGCGTGAAGCCGAGGTCGCCGAAGCCGTAATCGTCGCCGGGCTTGCCGGAGATGTGCACCTTGGCGCCCGGACGGAAGCCATCGCCGAGCGCGCCGGAACGGATGGCGGCCTGGGCGGCGTCACCGGACGTCACCACGGCGTCGAAGTGATCGGGGCCGAAGCCGAACTTCGCGAGGCGCACGATATTATCGGCGCCGGTCTTAGCCGAGTTGGAAAGCACGGCCACCTTGCCGCCGCTCTCGCGGAAGCGACGCAAGGCTTCGGCGGCATGCGGATAGGCGACGGTGCCGTCGTGCAGCGTGCCGAACTGGTCCACCAGCAGGGCGCCGTATTGGCCGGCGACTTCGGACAGGCCGGTGATGGGCGTAAGAGTGCTCATGCGAAGGTGATCTCGTGCCCCAGGGAACGCCACGCCAGGCGGGCGGCGCCGGCCGCGGCTTCTTCGCTCCAGGCCGTGTGTTGCGGCACGCCCAGGGCTTGGGCGCGAAGGGTCATCCAAGCGGTGCTCCGGGAGCCGCCGCCGGCATGCCGGACGTTACGTAGCTTCGGGCCGCCGAGCGTGGCGAGCTTGGCGTAACCCGTCTGCTCGATCCGCGCGAAGGCTTCGTAGATGCCCTGGAGGAACTGGGCGTCATCCGTCGGACGCGGTGTCAGGCGGGGCTCCAGGTTCGGATCGGAGACCGGGAAGCGTTCGCCGACGGAGGGAAGGGGGTAGTAGTCGGTACCGGTCGGCTTCGTCAGGTCGAGCGCGGCTTCGAGTCCGGCCAGTTGTTCGGCCGTGAAGAACTGCAGTAGCGTCTTTCCTCCGCAGTTGGAAGCGCCGCCGGCCAGCCAGGTGTCGCCGATGCGATGGCTATAGATGCCGAGTTCCGGCGCGAAGATCGGTCGGTCGCTCAGGAGTTTGAGTACGATGGTCGAGCCCAACGCCGTGGAGGCTTCGCCGGGTTCCGTGGCCCCGCTGGCGAGGAAAGTCGCGCAACCGTCGGTCGTACCCGCGGCGATGGTGATGCCTTCGGGGATGCCGAGGGCGATGGCGGCCTGTGACGAGACCAGGCCGATCGGCGTACCGACCGGGACGACTTCGGGGAGGATGCCAGGAGACAGTCCGAAGCCACGGAGCCAATCCGGCCATTCCCGGGCGACCGGGTCATAGCCCGTCTTCAGGGCGTTATTCTCGTCGGTCTGCCAGTTCGTCGCGCCGAGGCAGCCGTTGATCCAGTCGGCCTGATGAAGGATGCA
>CALPIW020000266.1 GCA_943323725.2 Polynucleobacter meluiroseus
CACTTTTGCACCGAGGACAGCACGTGGTGCTGTCTCTCCCCCCATCCCTACCCCTACCCCTTCGTCGCCTTTTGCACGTTTGCACTTGGGAACTTTTACGCCTTATCTCACCTCATACCCTCATGGAAAAGCCCCTCCCGGATAACTCCCGCCGCCAGTTCCTCGGTAGCCTTGGCGCCGCCATCGCCGCCCTCAGCATCCCCGCCGCCCTTTCCGCCGCCGATGCCGCGAAGGCCGAGGCGAAAGCCCTGCCGCGCAAGAAGATCACCGACCCGTACATCTACAAATTCGCCATCGGTAAGTTCGAGGCCTGGTCCATCAGCGACGGCTACGGCACGTTCAAGAACTGCGTGACGAAGAAGATGTTCCCGAAGTCGGATACGGCCGCGATGACCAAGGCGCTCGTCGACCAAGGCGAACGCCCCGACGACGTCACCCTCTACATCAACATCCTGCTCCTGCGTAAGGACAAGGAAGTCATCCTCGTCGACGCCGGCTTCGGCCCGGTCGAACGCGACACTTGGGGTTGGCTGGCCCAGGCGATGGCCTCGCCGGAAGTGAACATCAAGCCGGAGGAGGTCACTCACGCCCTGCTCAGCCACTCGCACATCGACCATATCGGCGGCTTTGCCAGCAAGGATCGCATTCTTTTCCCCAACGCGGCCCTCCACGTCCTACAGACCGAAGTCGACTTCTGGCGCGGTAAGGAGCCCGACTTCTCGAAGTCGCACCGCACCGACGACATCAAGGGTATGATCAAGAGCGTGCGCAACTCCTTCGACACGCTGCAGCCGAACCTGGTCCTCCATAAGGACGGTGACCAGATCCTCGACGGCGCGATCACGATCCTCGCCGCCCCGGGCCATACCGACGGCCACGCGATCTACCGCATCAAGTCCGATGGTCAGTCGCTCCTGCACCTCTCCGATCTGGCCCATAACCATATCCTGATGCTCGAGGACCCGAACTGGTTCATCGACTTCGACCATAATCCGGAAGTGGCCATCGCCAGCCGCAAGAAGGTCTTCGCCGAAATCGCGGCGACCAAGGAGCGGGCCTATGGCTTCCACCTCCCCTGGCCCGGCCTGGGCGTGGTCGTCCCGAACGGACGCAAGGGTTACCAGTGGATTCCGTCGACCTGGCGCTGGGATTTCTGACGCTCGTTGACCTCTGTGGGCAAAGGGGTTGAGATGACCCCATGCCCTCGGACTATTGTCCCTCCCGCCACCGCACGGTCCGCCGCCTCACCCGCGTCGTGAACGTGGGCGGCGTCGGCGTGGGCGGAAATAACCCCATCCGGGTCCAGTCGATGACGACCTCCGACACGGAGGACGTCGCGGCGACGGTCGCGCAGGCGATCCGGCTGGCCGAAGCGGGCAGCGAGATCATCCGCATCACGGCCCCCAACAAGGCCGCGGCGGCCGCGCTCAAGCAGATCCGCCAGCAGTTCCGGGCGGCGGGCTTCACCCAGCCGCTGGTGGCCGACATCCACTTCCTGCCGTCGGCGGCGATGGAGGCGGTCGAACACGTGGAGAAGATCCGCGTGAACCCGGGTAACTACGCCGACAAGAAGAAGTTCGCGGTGCTGGAATACACCGACGCGGCCTACGCCGAGGAGCTGGAGCGCCTGCATGCGGCCTTCACGCCGCTGGTCCTCCGCGCCAAGGAACTGGGCCGTTCGCTCCGCATCGGCACCAACCACGGCTCTCTCTCCGACCGCATCATGAACCGCTTCGGCGATTCGCCGAACGGGATGGTGGAGTCCGCCCTCGAATTCATCCGCATCGCGGAATCCCACGGCTTCAAGGACATGATCCTGTCCATGAAGTCCTCGAATCCGAAGGTGATGGTAGAGGCCTACCGCCTCGCGGCCGCGCGCATGACGGAGCTCGGCATGGATTATCCGCTCCACCTCGGCGTGACGGAGGCGGGCGAAGGCGAAGACGCCCGCATCAAGTCCGCGATCGGTATCGGCTCGCTCCTCGCTGACGGCCTGGGCGACACGATCCGCGTCTCGCTGACGGAAGACCCCTGGCACGAAATCCCGGTCTGCAAGGAGATCGTCCACCGCGCCGAAGCCTTCGCCGCCCTCGGCGCCGCTTCCTCAGTCCAGCTGCCAGCCGACCCGGCTGACCCTTTCTCGTTCACGCGCCGCGCGACGGAGACCATCGAGCTGTCCACGAAGTGCCTCGCTGGCTCGAACGAGACCCCGCGCGTGATCGTCCGCAGCGTCGCCGGCCTCGCCGACTGGCAGGCCGCGGCCAAGGAACTCCTCGACGTCCATGCCGCCCAGCGCGAAGTCCGCGCCGAAGGCCTGCTCGTGCGCCTCGACGACCCTGCTCACGCCGCCGGCCTCCGCTCACTGCGCAAGGCCCTCGGACAAGCCGTCCCCGCCCTCTTCGTCGAGACCAGCCTCGCCCCGGCTGACTTCCCCTTCGACGGCTCCGGCAGCCGCCTGGTGGTCGTGAAGCCCTTCTCCGCCGCCGATGGCGCTGAGGTCCAAGCCTGGGGCGCAGCGGTCGCGCAGCACGACGCGATCCTGGCGGTCGACGCCGACGGACCGACGGTCACCGCGCTCACCCAGAATCTCGCCGCGATCCCGGCCAGCCGCCTCATCCTCACATCCTCGCAGCCGCAGGAAGGCCTGCACGCGACGGGCACATATCGCGAACTCGTCCGTTGCGCCGCCGCCGCGAAACTCAAGGCCCCGCTCTGGATTCGCGCCACGGTCGCCAATGCCGTGCTCCTCGACCCCGGTTTCCAATCGCGCCTGATCGAAGCCTCGATCCTAGCCGGCGGTCTGCTTGTGGACGGTTACGGCGACTTCCTTTCCTGCGAGACGCCGACCTCTTCCGCGAAGTCGCTGACGCTCGCTTACGATATCCTGCAAGGCGCACGCATGCGCCAGACGAAGACCGAATATGTCGCCTGCCCGAGCTGCGGCCGCACGCTTTTCGACATCCAGTCGACGACCCTGAAGATCAAGGAACGCACCGGTCA